>JBDKUB010000183.1:0-5184 GCA_039679915.1 Anaerolineaceae bacterium | reverse complement strand
TAACTATTGGACAGTTGTCTTCTTTGTCAGCTTGATATTTGCGATGGGTTCGTATCTTCCCTCAGCTTCCTGGTGGGCTAGCTTGCCCGGATTGAATCTTTTGCGAGTACCATCACGGATTTTATTTATCAACGGTATGGCATTGATTTGCTTAGCCAGCGCATCTTTGGAGGCTTTAATTCTTGGGGTCGAAAATTTACATGTAAAACGCGCTAAGTTGATGATGGCTGCTTATCCATTTTTTCTTACAGGGATATTTTTGGGTTCAGTATGGATTACCCATCAGGTCGTTAAAAATCTGTTGTGGAGTCTCATCGTTGGCGGTGTCGGCATCATCATCATTGGGAGGCTTATTAGAGGAAATCGACGTTCCTTATGGCTGGCATTGCTTTTTGGTTTATCGATGATCGATTTAATGGGCGTCGATTTATCGTTATTTTCACCCAGGAATTCACAGGAAGTATTTAGCGATGGCAAAAATGTAGCGGAATATTTAGCTCAAGACAAGGATTTATTCAGGGTGTACTCGCCTTCGTATAGTCTTCCGCAGCAAGTAGCAGTTGTGAACCATATCGAAATAGCGGATGGCGTCGATCCGCTTCAATTAGCCAGCTATGTGGATTTTATGCAAAAAGCAAGCGGAGTGAAGATCGATGGCTACAGTGTTACATTGCCGCCTTTTTCAACGGGCAATCCAGCCCTCGATAATCGGACGGCTCGCCCTGATCCAGCCTTGTTAGGGTGGCTCAATGTGAAGTATGTGATTGCCGATTTTGATATTATAGAGAATGGGCTTGAATATATCGAGAGATTTGGGCAGACAAGAATATATTCGAACCAACACTGGTTACCGCGGGCTTGGTTACAGCCGGTTGACGCGCCAGTTGGAGAAAACATCACTTCGATTGAAAATATATCATGGTCACCCAACCGTATTGACATATCATTCTCGCCCGGCAACGATGAACAGAGATTGGTGCTTTCGGAAATTTCATTCCCCGGTTGGCAAGTATTGGTCGATGGGGATGAAAGGCAAATCGAGGCAGTGCAAGGTTTATTACGGAGTGTGGTTATTCAGCCCGGTGAACAGCATGTTGTCTTCGTTTTCCGACCGATGAGTTTAATAATCGGTTCAGTGGTATGGTTAATCACGATCATTCTATTGGCAGGATTTTTATTTTATGTTGGCAATCGACCAAAATTCTCGCGAGGAAAATAATATAAAAGGTTATCTATTCAGGCGTAAATGGGTATTGATATTCTCATTGTCTGTGATGGTGATTACTACGATACCCTATTTCCTGGGATATTGGGTAGAAAATCACGACCCGCAGGCCGCCTGGCGATTTACAGGATTCGTCTTTGGAGTGGAGGATGGGAATTCCTACATCGCCAAAGCCCTGACCGGTATGACGGGTGATTGGCTGTTTCGGACGCCTTATACGGTAATACCCCAAAAAGGTGTCATTGCGTTCTTACCCTATTTGATGTTAGGTAAGCTGGTTGCTCCTCCGGGCGTGCATGAGCAGTTGGTTGCTTTATTTCACATTTTTCGTTTTCTTGCCGGCATTCTGATGATTTTGGCTACATACGATTTTATTAATTATTTCATTGGCGATGAGCGGTTGAGCAAGTTTGGATTGGTGTTGGCTGTTTTAGGTGGAGGTGTGGGCTGGATCGGGCTATTATTTGGTAAGAGTGCGCTATTGGGCAGCTTGCCATTGGAATTTTATTCTCCAGAGGCATTTGGATTTTTGAGTTTGTATGGAATTCCACATTTAGCATTGGCACGTGCTTTTTTGCTATGGGGCTTCCTTTTGCATTTTAAATTCGCTGCGGAACCTCACAATCTCGATTATCGAAAATTCTTGATCATTGGGTTATTATGGCTAGGCGTTGCCCTCCTTCAACCATTGACTGCTGTGACAATGGGGATGGTGCTTGGACTTCATTTGATATTAATTGTGGTGCAAAATGTAAAATCTATTAAGCCATTGGTTATTGAAAATGGACGGGAAGTCGCTCATTATTTTAAAATATTCTTGTATGAAATCGTCCTGGTTTTGCCCTATTTCATTTATTATTTGGCTGCTTATATCAATGATGAATTTTTGAAAGAATGGTCAGCCCAAAATATTATTACTTCTCCACATCCTCTCCATTTCCTCATGGCTTATATTGCGGTATTACCCCTGGTTATTTTGGGATTTATTTCAACCATAAAACAAAGGCATATCGAAAAATATATCTTAATCTGCTGGTTGATTCTTTCATTTGCCCTTGCCTACAGTCCGGTGACCGTGCAACGACGGTTGATCGAGGGTATTTGGGTGGTGATGGTTGTCTTGATGCTGTCAGGCTATCAATGGCTGCGATTGAGCCGCCCTGATAAGAAGTGGGGCTGGTGTTTACCTTTGATTGGAATGATAGCCATTCCTTCCACATGTATCCTGCTGGCAGGTGGTGGAATGACTGCCCTCACGCCAATGCAACCGGTATTCCGGCCAGCGGCTGAAATTGGTTCATTTGAATTTCTAGGGAGTTATGCCCAACCGAAGGATGTCGTTATGGCATCTTACGAAACAGGCAATGCGATGCCAGCCTGGGCGCCAATCAGAGTATTGGTCGGTCATGGTCCCGAAAGCGCTGATTTCGAAAAATTCAAAAATATAGTGGAATCATTCTATGATGGGAGTCAAGACGATACAGAACGCCAGATGATTGTCGATGAATATCATGTCCGCTTTGTCTATTGGGGACCTGATGAACGGAAATTGGGAGATTGGAACCCTTCTCAGTCGACATGGTTAACCCAGGTATTCGACTATAACGGTTACGCTGTGTATGAAAGAGTCAGGCAGTAAATCAAGGAATGTCATTCTAAGGGATTGTAATGCGGAAAATCATCGGGTTCATCAAAACGAAATTAATGGTCAATTGGCAGTATTTACCCACAATTATTTCCGCGTTGATTCTTGGAACGCCGTTTTTATTTACCGGAAAAGTTTTATTTTGGGGCACGGTTATTTTACAATTCATTCCCTGGAGACATTATGCATGGATGGTTTTGAAATCAGGCCATCTTCCATTATGGAATCCCCTGGTTGGCATGGGGGCACCGCTATTTGCTAATTATCAATCGGCATTGCTTTATCCTCCCAATTGGATTTTATTCCTTTTCGATGAGATTGGAGGTATCAAAGGGTTAGCCTGGGGACAAGGTTTTTTAGTGGTTGTTCACTGGTGCCTGGCAGGGGCAGGCATGATATGTCTACTGCGCTGGTTGGGAGTCGGAAAATTCGGTCAAGCGGTGAGCGGGGTGTGTTTTGGGTTATCGAGTTATCTTATTGGGCGAGCCAGTTTCTTGAGCATCAATGCAGCGGTTGCCTGGCTGCCGTGGTTAATTTATTTATGTTCGAAATTAGTTCACGATGTTCATCAAACGGGAAAGCCTTCCAAACGCACTTTTGTTTTATTCGTGATTATCCTTGCACTACAACTTCTTTCAGGCCATGCACAAACGACCTGGTATACGATAATTTTGGTGTTTATTTGGAGTGGATTTTGGGGGATTCGATATGCTAAAGAAAAAACTCCATCCGCTTGGTTGACGATATCTGCTTTCTTGAAAATATGGGCATGGGTAGCAGCTTCGATAGGTGTAGCGGCAATGATATCTGCTGCACAATTAATTCCAACTTTCGAGTATCTCTTACAATCCCAACGTTCGGCGGCTGTTGATATTGATTTGGCTATGACTTATTCTTTTTGGCCGTGGCGAATCTTTACCCTCTTTGCTCCGGGCATGTTCGGCAGTCCTGTAACGGGTGATTATTGGGGCTACGGCAATTATTGGGAAGATGCTTTATACATCGGACTGCTGCCAATATTCATGGCATTATGGGTATACCTGCATCGATGGAAAGTGGACGAAAATCACAGTGGGTATTCTGGAATGAATTTTCAACCGCTGGTTTATTTGTTGGGCATCATCAGTATTGTGGCGCTTTGTCTGGCTTTAGGGAATCGCACACCTCTATTTCCATGGTTGTATCAATATGTTCCCACCTTCAATATGTTTCAAGCGCCCACACGAATATCCATTTGGATCATATTTGCTTTAACGATTTTAGCGGGATTTGGAATCGAGAACCTGAGACGGCCAACTTCGAGAGGATTATACTGGTCGCGATTGGGCACCGCGGGAGCTTTTGCCATTACCCTGGGTTCTTTGATTGCCTGGATTTTTATTAAGGATGTCGCGCCGACATTCATTCGTGCATTTTCACTAATGGGATTATTTAGTGTGGTTTGTGGAGCAATCGTATTGACAGCCCCCAAAAAAGAAGCTAATGAAATTAATGAACAAAAAGGGTCTGTAATCATTTGGAAAATTATGGTAATAGGGTTTATCTGTTGCGACTTAATCATTTCAAATTGGGGGTTGAACCCGGGAATTGCTCCAGACTTATTCGACCAAATTCAATCATTTTCAAACTCATTAAAAAAAGAGCAGCGAATTTACATTTCAGAGGAAGACGAATACGAATTGAAATTCAATCAGTTTATGAAATTCGATACCTTTTATCCGCCGGCTGGATGGGAAAAATTAGCCTCGTCTTATCTGCCGAACCTCACTATGCTGAATAATATCCCTTCTGCGAATAATTTCGACCCTTTGACACCGGCAGCATTTGCTGATTGGATGGAATTCATTGAAAATATTAAAGAAAAAGGCGATTATGATTTATATTCGAACATGTTGAACCTGATGGCAGTTGGGATTGTAGAAGAATTAGACCTTAACTCAGATGCTTTGGTTCGATACAAACAAGTAAATCATACTGGCAGGGTAAGGATGGTCGGTTGTGCAGTTCCGGCCAAGAATGACGTGCAAGCGATGCAGTTAATTCAATCTCATAACATTGATTTCGATGAAGAAGTTGTAATAGAAGGATTATCAGCCTCCACTGAAGAGGTTTGCTTTAATTCTGACAAAAGTAGCAGCAATTCTGAATTACGAATTGTTTCTGAAAATCCAAATCGGATAGTGATTGATATCCAATCAGTCACTCCTGGTTGGCTGGTGTTATCCGACCTTTGGTATCCGGGTTGGGTCGCAACGATCGATAATGTGAAAGTGCCCATCTTGCGAGCTAACACCCTCTTTAAATCGGTGAAGGT
>JBDKUB010000039.1:0-8117 GCA_039679915.1 Anaerolineaceae bacterium | reverse complement strand
TTGCGAAAGAGCGAAGCGAATGAAGCAATCTTTCTAAAGCATATCATTTTCTATGATTTAAAGTTTGCTTCGGGGCAAAAAACGCCCCTCGCAATGACGGATGATTAAAACTGTCGGGTGAGTAGATTAAAATATGAATCATTATATTCTATACCCTCTTGTCCTGTGGATAGGGATTGTCTCAATAGTCATTAATATCATGTCGAGCGAAGCTATAAACCTTATTGATAGTCCACTGATTTCCCCTAAAAGCATATTAATAAATTCAAATCCAAAATTTGAGCAAACAAGGTTGCCATATCGTCTACCAAGTGATATAAATCGTTCAAAAGTGTGCAACTTTGCGCAGGTGACAACCGTCACAAAAAGAACGTGACATCCGTGACTGAGATTAAACAAATTTTGTCGATATTATCGTATCAGGATGTAAAGAAAGATAAAGAGGTGCCAGATGCAGGCTATCCCTAGCGAATATTTAGCGATTGATCGAAAATCTCGAAAATATATTCCCTTTTTTGATGTGGATACCCGTGATCCGAATGAACGAGTTTGTGATTTTGATGATGTCATGATTCCATTGAATGCAGAGCGAGCCATGTTAGAGGCATCCCGCTGCGTTCATTGTCCAGATCCAGCCGCCTGTGTGGTAGCGTGCCCGGTGCATAATGATATTCCTTCTGCGATGTGGCTTATCGAGAATGGCGAATTTTTAGAAGCTGCCAAATTATATCGGGAGACCAGTTCCATGCCCGAAATATGCAGCCGGGTTTGTCCCCATGAGCAGCTTTGCCAGGGTTCCTGTGTTCATAATAAGATGCACGAGCCGGTATTGACAGGTCCCTTGGAAGCTTTTGTCACCTGTTATGAGCGTCAAGCTGTGGGCGTTGAGATTCCAGTTGGTGAACCTACCGGCAAGAAGGTAGCTATTGTTGGCGCCGGGCCGGCAGGATTATCTTGCGCAGAACAACTGGTGCAAAAAGGTCACGAAGTGACCATCTTCGATTCAAAGCCCTCACCGGGTGGATTGTTGCTGTATGGCATTCCCAATTTCAAGCTGTGCAAAGAGATCGTCTTTGCTCGCATGGGCGATCTTGAGCGGGCTGGAGTAAAGTTCGTCACGAATACATATATTGGCAAAGATAAAACCATCGACCAGCTTTTCGAAGAAGGCTATGAGGCTGTTTTCGTTGGTGTGGGAACAGAGGTCGATGCACCCATGGGAGTGCCGGGAGAAGATCTACCCGGTGTATATAAAGCGACTGAATTTCTCATGCGCGCTAATGTCGATTTGGATTCACTGCCGCCGGGAATGGATACACGCCCGGAAATTGGTAAGAAGGTTGCAGTCATCGGTGGTGGCGATACCGCATCCGATTGTTTGCGTACCGCAATCCGTATGAAAGCCGAAGAGGTTTTTTGCCTGTACCGCCGTACCGAAAAAGAAATGCCCGGTGGGTTAAAAGACCGCAAGTTAGCCCGTGAAGAAGGCGCCAAATATCAATTTCTTACCCAACCTGTGCGCTTTATCCCCAATGAAGCAGGTCATCTTGCTCAAATCGAATGCATTCGCATGGAGCTTGGCGAACCGGATGAAAAAGGTCGCCGTAAGCCGGTGCCCATCGAGGGATCAAATTTCATTGTCGAAGCCGATACGGCTATCTTGGCGCTAGGCTACTGGCCGGATCCGATCATTGGCGAAACCACCCCCGGGTTGGAAACCAAAAATTACGGCTTGATTGTGGTAGATAAAGAAACCGGAGCCACTACTCGACCGGGAGTATACGCGGGCGGTGATGACGTTACCGGACCCGATCTGGTGGTCACGGCTGTAGCTGCTGGCAGAAAAGCTGCGGCGGCTATGCATAAATACCTTCAAAGTTTATAAAAGCCAGCGATAGTTTGTTTTGCTGATTTTTCTCCTTCCTCCTTTCGTTGCCTTGGGCGGTTCATCTTTGAGCCGCCCAGTGGTTTTTTATTGCCCTATAATGGAGAAATCAAAGGATAACGGCATTTACACAAGATAGCAGTTGAAGCTGCTGCTGCAAAGCACAATAAAATAACGGAGCTGTTAACTATCGGCTATCAAGGTGGAGAGGAAGCGAGTGGATAAGGTATAATTCCAGCTTGCCTATTTTGAGCCAGGTGTATCTAATAAGAAGGATATGTTATGGAAATTGGTATTGTTCAACCTGTTGACATCGAAGAGCAGATGCGCGCCGCTTATCTGGATTACGCGATGAGCGTAATCGTTGCCCGCGCCATACCCGATGCGCGCGATGGGCTCAAGCCTGTGCACCGTCGTGTGCTGTATGCCATGTACGATATGGGTGTCCGCTCGAATTCACCTTATAAAAAATCTGCTCGTATTGTGGGTGAAGTATTAGGTAAATACCACCCGCATGGGGATGCAGCCGTCTACGAATCGATGGCGCGCATGGCGCAGGATTTCTCGATGCGCTATCTTTTGGTGGATGGACAGGGTAATTTCGGCTCAGTTGATGGAGACGCCCCGGCAGCCATGCGTTACACGGAAGCCCGGCTGTCGCGCATGGCAGAAGAAATGCTGACGGATATCGATAAGCAAACCGTTGATTTTGTTGATAACTTCGATGGTTCCTTACAAGAACCCTTGGTCTTGCCTTCTCGATTACCCAATCTATTGTTAAATGGGGCTTCGGGGATTGCGGTGGGTATGGCGACCAATATTCCCCCTCACAACCTCAATGAATTAGCGGCAGCGTTGATCTACTTAATCGACAACAATGACCGTGTGGAAGAAATCAGTGCCGAGGAATTACTGCGCTTGATACCGGGACCCGATTTTCCTACCGGCGGGGTCATCGTGGGCTCAGAAGGTATCTTGCAAGCCTACAGTACTGGCCGGGGACGGATCGTCTTACGCGGACAGGCGCATATCGAAGAAAATGGCGGTGGCAGATCTCGCATTGTCATCACCGAAATACCCTATCAGGTGAATAAATCAGCCTTGATCGAGCGCATTGCTGACCTAGTGCGCGATTCAAAAATCGAAGACATCTCCGATCTGCGTGACGAATCAGACCGCCGTGGCATGAGCATCGTAATCGAACTAAAACGCAGTGCACAACCTCAAAAGGTATTGAACCAGTTATACAAATTTACCTCTCTTCAATCGACTTTTGGCGTGCAAATGCTGGCATTGGTTGGTGGGGAGCCACGCTTGCTCTCATTGAAACGCGCCTTACAGCTTTTTCTTGAACATCGGCGCGTGGTAATCACCCGCCGTTCTCAATTCGAGCTGGAAAAAGCCCGTGCCCGCGCTCATATATTGGAGGGGTTGCTCATCGCCCTGGCAAATCTCGATGAGGTAATCAAGATCATCAGAGAATCCCGCGATGCCGACCTGGCGAAAGAAAAATTAATGACCCGCTTCAAGCTGAGTGAGCTTCAAGCAGTAGCGATCTTGGATATGCAGTTGCGCCGCCTGGCAGCTTTGGAGCGCCAAAAAATCGAAGACGAACAACGTGATGTTATAGCGCGTATCTCATATCTAGAAGATTTACTTGCTAATCCCAATAAAATATTGGATGTTATCAAAAGCGATTTGACCGAGCTGGTGGAAAAATACGGCGACCAACGCAGAACCCATATTGCCCAGGATGCCAGCGAAGAGTTTCACGAGGAAGACCTGGTGCCGGACGAGGCGATCTTGATCAGTATTACTCAACGCGGATATATCAAACGTGTTTTGGCAAAATCGTTCCGACCACAGGCACGCGGGAGTAGAGGGGTAGCCGGCCATACCACCAAAGAAGAGGATGAAATTTTGGTGTTGATTCCTGCCCGTACGCTCGACACGTTATTATTCTTTTCGGATAAAGGGAAAGTCTATTCGGAAAAAGCATATCAGATTCCCGACGCCGACCGAGCCGGCAAAGGTATCCCTGTGGTAAATGTCCTGGCGTTGGATGCCGGCGAAACGATCACTGCCATTGTACCGGTGCCCGATTTTCAAGCTGCCCAATATTGTGTCATGGCAACCCGCAAAGGACGGATAAAACGAATGGTTCTTTCGGAGTTTGCATCGGTGCGCCCTTCGGGATTGGTGGCTATTTCGTTGGACGAAGGCGATGAATTAGGCTGGGTGCGCTTGACACAAGGTGATGATGACATCATTTTGGTAACAGAAAAAGGATGGGCATTGCGCTATTCGGAAAAAGCGTTGCGTCCGATGGGGCGAATGGCTGGTGGCGTGACGGGCATTCGCTTGAAAAAGGGTGATTTCGTTACCAGCCTGGAAGTTATCGAACCTGATGGAGAATTATTGGTAGTGACCACCTTGGGCTTCGGAAAGCGCACATCTTTAGACGAGTATCCAGTTAAAGGGAGGGCGACCGGGGGTGTTCAAACCATCAAGCAAAGCGCGTTAGCAAAGATTGGCCATATCACAGCAGCTCGGGTGGTTCAAGCGGGTGATGATCTAAGTTTGATCTCTACCAATGGCGTGCTATTACGAACGCGTGTTAACGATATCCCCCTTTTGGGTAGGACAGCAAAAGGCGTCTCGATCATGGGATTATCTCAAGGAGACCAGGTTGCTTCGGTTGCGCGGATTGGGAATGCTGAATTACGGCAGATTGGCGTTTCGGAAGCAGAATAAACTTCATTTGTGATATGAATCAAAAGGGAAGAACTATCCTACCGGTGACCAGCAGGCATAGGGTTCCGATAAGCGTGGTGATAAAAAAAAGCATCACAGCAATGACCAACCGTTGAAAAGGTGTCATCCCTAAGAAGCGTTTTTGGCTAGGTTTTCTCCGTTTTTCAATAACGGGTACTTCTTCGACATACGATTCGCTGGCTTGTTGGCGTAAATCATCAAGCATAGATTTTCTCCATAAGTATATTTCTCACAAGGTTTATCGGTTCTTATCGAGCGGGCGCAAGTGGATCTCTCCAGACTGCAGATGAAAGATGCTGCCCAGTCCATCGATTAAAATTAATGAGCCATCGCTCGACAAGCCCATTACCTTACCTTCCTTGATCTGAGTGCTGGTCAAAGTACCTGCATCATTGACCTCGGTATATGCCTGCACCCATTTATCCCGGTATGCCAGACGATTTTCCCAGGCTTCGATAAGTTCTTCCGTAGTCAATTGTGATTTCCAGTTCAAGATATAGAACAATACGGAATGCAGGATCTGCCAGCGGTCTGCGATTTTAGTTTGGGAAGGTTCGTGGAGTTTCAAGCAATCCTCGATGCAGGTGGCTGGCAGGGAAGGATCGACTTGCTCAGGTAAAGATGAAGGTGCAATATTGATGCCTAAACCCAGGATAATCGCCATTAGAAAATCGCCATTCCAGAAAGCTTCACTTAATATACCGCAAATTTTTTTATCAAAGACCAAAACATCATTTGGCCATTTTATAGTTGCAGGTAATTCGTACAGATCTTCCAGTGCCTGGCAAACTGCCAATGCACCCAACGCAGTCGCCCAAGCAACACTGGGAACCCTTTCTTTATCGAAATCACTTAAGATCAGGCTGAATGCCAGGGCTGAATTCTTGGGCGTAAACCACTGTCGACCAGCCCTACCTCTCCCCGCCGTTTGTTCATCTGCTACAACCAGAGCGCAATGGGGCGCCTCTTGTTCGAGCCAGCGTTTCGCCTCGTCGTTGGTCGAATCGATCACGTCGAAATAGCGGATTTCTTGTAATGGCAAATCAGCCAAGCGTTCTTTCAGGGAGAGCATAATTTAATTTTACCGCGAATTGTCATAGGTCTAGACGATTCTCATAACCTTATGATATACTTCGCACGCTTCCGCCCTTGGCGGATATCTATATCACACACGCTTCCGGACTTGCCCCTGCGTGCCGTGGTCACGGTGAGGAGCGAGGATGAAGGGAGCGGCGGGAAAACGCAAAGGAGTAATATTATGGCCGTCATTTCTATGAAGGCGCTTCTGGAAAGCGGTGTTCATTTTGGTCATCGTACACACAAATGGCACCCAGCCATGAAGCCTTATATTTTTACCGAACGCAATAGCATTCACATAATCGATCTCCAAAAGACAGTAAAAGCAATTGAACAGGCGTACGAAAAGGTGCGCGATACCGTAGCCGAAGGTAATTCGATACTTTTCGTGGGTACAAAACGCCAAGCACAAGAGACGATTCAAGCAGAAGCCATTCGCTGTGGAATGCCGTATGTCACCACCCGCTGGTTGGGTGGCATGTTGACCAATTGGCGGACGATGCGCCAACGCATCAATGAATTGGAACGCTTGGAGCGCATGCGTGACAAGGGCGAATTCGATAAATTAACCAAAAAAGAAGCGATGATTCTTACCCATGAAATCGAACGGCTGGAATCGCTCTTGGGCGGTATTCGTAACATGAATCGCTTACCCGAATTGCTTTTTGTGGTAGATGTATTACGTGAACAAACTGCTATTCACGAAGCCAACCTGCTCAATATTCCAGTCATTGGTTTGGTGGATACGAATTGCGATCCGACGAATATCGATTACGTGATTCCCTCCAATGATGATGCCATTCGTGCTATCAAATTGTTGGTGGGGAAAATAGCCGATGCGGTTTTGGAAGGTAAAGCCCTACGAAAAGATGTGGAAGAGGAAATACCAGAAGCAGGTGTTGCATTGCCTGCAGAAGAAGAGCGTGAATTATCAGACGAAGAGTTATTAGGCGCAGCTACTTTAGCAAAGATTATGTATCATGGTAAAGAAGATGAAGAGGAAAAACTCGAAGTAGAATTAATAGGTGAAGATATCGAAGAAGATATTGAGCTCGAATGGGATGAAGAAGAGATTACCAAGGGTAAAGCCGGTGGTGGTAAAAACAAAGACATCGAAGACGAAGAAGAGAATTAGATATGGCTGTTACAATTGATCAAATAAAAGCATTACGCGAAGAAACAGGCGCCGGTGTATTGGATTGTCGTAAAGCATTGGAGCAAGCCAAAGGTGATTTCAGCCTGGCGGTTGATTATTTGCGGGAAAAAGGTCTGGCAACTGCTGCCAAGCGTGCCGATCGTGAAACCTATGAAGGGGTTATCGAATTATACTCACATGGTAACGGCCGGGTTGGCGTGATGGTGGAAGTTAATTGTGAAACGGATTTTGTCGCCCGTTCGGAAACATTCCGCACCCTGGCGCATGAATTTGCCTTGCAAATTGCTGCCTCTGCACCCAAATACGTTAGCGACAAAGATATCCCCCAGAGTATATTGGATGAGGAAATCGAAATTTCACGCAAACGCGCACGCGAAGAAGGAAAACGCGATGAAATCATAGACCGCATTGTCGAAGGACGTCTGGAAAAACTGAAAGACGAAATTTGTTTGCTCAGGCAGCCATACATTAGGGACGATTCGATAACTGTCGAACAATTGTTGATGCAAAATATTGCAGCCATTGGAGAAAATGTCAATATCCGACGTTTCGTGCGTTGGGAATTGGGAGAACAAATCGGATAGAGAATCAAAAAAGAGGCCAACCCTGAGGTTGGTCTCAATTTTTATATGAAGCAGGAGAATAATATGGACCAAGAAGTGAAATATCGTCGAATTTTATTGAAGTTAAGCGGCGAGTCATTAGCTGGTCCAGAAGGATTTGGCATCGACCCAAAACGCGCTGAAGAGGTAGCCCAACGGGTGAGTGATGTACGTAGACTTGGCGTTGACGTAGCCATTGTTATTGGGGGAGGAAACCTATGGCGGGGACGGGATGGATTGGATCGGGGTATGGATCGAGCGACCGCTGACTATATGGGAATGCTGGCTACCGTTATGAACTCTTTGGCACTCATGGATGCGATGGAGAGAATCGACTTGGTCACCCGCGTACAATCCGCTGTGGAAATGCACGCCGTGGCAGAACCTTACATTCGGCGGCGGGCGATCCGCCATCTTGAGAAAGGCCGGGTGGTGATCTTGGGCGGCGGGACGGGCAACCCGTATTTTTCCACAGATACTGCGGCTGCATTACGAGCAATGGAAATCGGGGCTGATTTGTTGATCAAAGCGACAAAAGTGGATGGCGTGTACGATTCGGATCCGCTGAAAAACCCCAACGCGGTAAAATTCGAGCGTCTTTCTTACATGGAATCGATCAACC
>JBDKUB010000047.1:0-1575 GCA_039679915.1 Anaerolineaceae bacterium | reverse complement strand
TAAGAAATTCGTCAAAAACTCCCATTTTTTGCGATAAAATACAGGCAGTGGTACAATATGCACGCTATGGAATGTCGGGCGGATAGCTCAGTTGGTTAGAGCGCCTCTCTTACACAGAGGAGGTCGTAGGTTCGAGTCCTATTCCGCCCATTATGGTTAAAGCGTCAAACCGGCGAAGGTCACGACTGCTGTTTGATGTATTAATTTTGGTGATAGTCATTGCTATCATATTTGGAGTATTCCTTTACCTTGGCGCTTTTGAAAAACCCGAACAGACCACACATGAATTAACTTATCAGGTAAAGGGTTCTTCCGCGGTAGCGGTGATTACTTATACGCGCGAAGATGGCACCACATCTCAAGCTGAAGAATATTCAATCCCCTGGCACCTTACTATTAATGCGAAAAAATCTCTCATCGTTGTATTAACGGCTGGAAACCCTTCCCAAGCGGGTACAATAGAATGCAAACTAATCCTGGATGGAAGAGAATGGAAATCGGAAACCGCATCGGCTCCAAACGACAAAGTATCTTGTGCAGGCCTTGTACCCTGACGAGGAAATGGATTGGGTGAGGGCGTCATAATCCTTTTTTAGAATTTGAAGCGGTCTGGCGAATTTGTGGGAAAAATTTATAAAAAAATAAAAAATAAGATGAAACATCATGGAAAATCAAATGAGCGGAGAGGATCATGACTGACTTTTTATTTCGTGGATCAATAGCAGACTTAGACCCCGATTTAGATGAATTAATCGATTTAGAAACTGAAAGACAATATCGAAAAATTATTTTAATCCCCAGTGAAAGTACGGCGGCAGCGGCAATTCGTCAGGCTTTAAGCTCACCATTTCAAAACATCTATGCCGAGGGATATCCTGATGAAGAGACACGAAAATTCTCTGAAGAAAAGATACTCGATTATGATGAGCGATTAGCTTATTATCGGCGCTATTCTGATCCTCGATATTATAAAGGTGTGGAATATGCCGATACCATCGAAGAATTGGCTCGTCGGCGCTGCGCGGAATTATTTGCAGCCAATGGTGTTAGCGCTGATGAAATATTTGTGAACGTTCAAGCGCTTTCGGGCGCGCCCGCAAACAATGCCGTTTATCATGCCCTGGTCAACCCCGGCGATACGATCATGGGGATGAACTTATTGCATGGTGGGCATCTCTCGCATGGCTCGTCGGTAAATCGCTCGGGTAAGTACTACAAAGCTGTTCATTACACCATAAATCCCGAAACAGAACAAATCGATTATGCGGCAATTGAAGAATTGGCGTTAAAAACGAATCCGAAATTTATTATTGCTGGATATTCTTCCTATCCATGGACAGTCGACTGGGCAAAATTCAAAGAGATTGCTCGAAAAGTCGGGGCATATCTGTTTGCTGATATTGCCCATGTAGCTGGGTTAGTCGCTGGGGGTGCTTATCCTTCACCAGTTGGGTATGCGGATGTTATCACCTTCACGACCCATAAATCATTATGCGGACCGCGCGGCGCATGTATTCTTACCACCGATCCAGCTTTGGCTAAAAAAATCGATCGGGCAGTATTTCCGGGCGAGCA
>JBDKUB010000565.1:0-2723 GCA_039679915.1 Anaerolineaceae bacterium | reverse complement strand
CTTGCATCAAAACGGCATTGAAATCAGCTCCCGTAAAACTAGCTAGCCGGCGCCGCAAACTTTCCGGTCCCTGACCGTATAAACTATCTAAAAGCGAGGGTGTCCATTGTGTTGGGGGTTGATAGGTCAGCAACAGTGTATCGCTGGAAGTCAATTCAGAATGATAATAACGAATGGTTATTGCTTTGCTAACTCCCAAAACGCGGTTGATATCTGGTGGTTCATGAAAATGTTTAACGCCGGTCGATGCCAAAATATAGGCATGAGCAGGACCGCTCATTCCAATATACAGGTTGTCTTCACGCACGACAACCTGGCATAATGCGCCAGTAATTTGCCCTTCACTGGCGCTATTGCGTAGGTTTCGTTCCAAAAGCAAAGCATTCAGCGATTCTGCCACCCCTCGCATTGCAGCAGTAACGGAACCAGGCGTCTTATAATAAAGCTGACCTAATTTAGCCAATAATTGCTCTTGGGATGATGGGGTGAGTTGAGTGTCGCTGGTCGTTGTGAAATATAGGATCAACCGGTCCAACTGCCGTCCACGCCCTAGATGTCGCGGCGGAGAGGCTCTATACAGCCCCGGCAAGGACATCTGCTCTTGACCATCCAGAAATGCCAGAGGAAGAAGATTGATATCGAGAGAGGAAGTCATAGTCTTAGTCGAATTCCGAAAATTTTTATAATTTATTAAAGTATAAACCTCTTAATTGCAATCCATCAGTATGGATATAAACATTATACTGGTAAAATCAATATTACTTGAATAGGGATAACCCTTGTTAATCGAACATTTTTTGAGTTCATTGGAGACCTCATGCAATTATCCATCCTTCGTGAAACACAACAATTGAAAAATCTAGCAGATGAATGGAACGCTTTACTAAATAACAGTGCAAGTCACGTGCCGTTTTTACGTCATGAGTATCTTCTTTCATGGTGGAAATTTTTAGGCGGCGGGGAATGGCAAAGTGGAGATTTATACACGCTGGTCGGCCGGAACGAAGACGGCTCTTTGACCGGGATTGCCCCCCTCTTCCTCACCCAAGCCAATCAAGGAAAACCGACACTGATGCTCCTAGGCAGCCATGAGATTTCCGATTATCTGGATATCATTGGTAAACCTGATGATTTACCGGTTTTTATCGATAGTGTTTTCGATCATCTATCCAGCCAGGAAGCTCCGGATTGGCAGGTAATGGATTTTTACAACATAATCGAAACCTCGCCAACACTTCCTCTATTGGAACAAGCTGCCAACCGCAGAGGTTGGCGCTTGACTTCTTCTTCCAGGGAAGAATTCCATCATTGTCCGGTAATTACTTTGCCCGGTGATTGGGAAACATACCTTGCCAGCCTCGACAAAAAACAGCGCCATGAAATCCGCCGAAAATTACGCCGCGTCGAAGAATCACAAGTGCCTGTCCGCTGGTACATCGCCGAAGATGCTGCTCGGTTGGATGATGAAATCGAGGCTTTTTTTCATCTCATGGGGCAAAATGCAGAAAAACAATCCTTTCTCACCGCAACTATGCGCATGCAACTGGAATCGATTATCAGAGCAGCTTTCGAGCATGGCTGGCTGCAACTGGCATTTCTGGAAGTGGGCGGCGAGAAAGCTGCTGTTTACCTTAATTTCGATTATGACAACCGGATTTGGGTGTATAACTCAGGCTTGGATAACGACTTCGGCGCTTATTCGCCCGGGTGGGTTCTGCTGGCATATCTTCTACAGTGGGCTATCGAACATGGAAGGCAATATTTCGATTTTATGCGCGGCAACGAGGATTACAAATACCGCTTTGGCGGTGTAGACCGGTATATTAAGAGAATCTCGATCGAGCGCAAATAACTATATATCAAATAAATAAAGCGCGTCTGGGAAAACCCATTTTGCCCGCCTTCACCTTTTCTGGAGTCTTCGTCCAGATACCGGGGATCACATGGTTGCAATTAGGGCAGGTTCCATCTGCTGTAATCTTGTACGAAAGGATGGTATAGCCATAACGTTCGACGAGTAGAGTTCGACATTGGGGACAATAAGTGTTCTCGTACTCCTGCACCCGTCCAACTAGATTTCCGGCGTACACGAAATTCAAACCCGCTTCCAATCCTATCTCTGCAGCACGAATAATCGTGCTGGCAGGCGTAGGTCGAGCATCGGTCATCTTATAATCAGGATGGAAAGCTGTAACATGCCAGGGGATATCTGCCGAAATCGACTTAATGTAACGGGCGGCATCCATCAATTCATCGGTGCTATCGTTATATCCTGGAATGACCAGGGTCACTACTTCCACCCACAACCCCATTTCGTGCACCATACGAATACCATCCAACACATTTTGCAGTACACCCCCTAACTGGCGGTATTGTTTATCCTGCATCGTTTTGAGATCGATCTTATATGCCGATAAATAAGGCTTCAAATAATCCAAAACTTCCGCCGTAACATTACCATTGGATACATACACGCACTTGATCCCCATCGCTTTAGCCAGCTTAAAAATTGCCGCAGCCCATTCCGAGGTAATTAGGGGTTCATTGTACGATGAGGCAATTACGTCTGCCTTAACTTGCAGGGCATAATCCACAATCTGCTGGGGAGTAATACGCTGCGTCCAACGTACGGCTTCATTCGACATTGGATCGCGCAGCACCTGTGAGGAAAGGGCATTTTGGCAGAAAGCACAATGAAAATCACAACCCAACATGCCAAATGT
>JBDKUB010000087.1:0-7354 GCA_039679915.1 Anaerolineaceae bacterium | reverse complement strand
GCTGGATGTGGGATTCCACATCCATGTCGCAGAAAGTGAAGCCGATGAATACGACAGTCTGGCGAAATCCGGATTGCGGGTGGTGGATCGGTTGGATAGCAAGCATTTATTGAGCAAACACAGTATTTTGGTTCACTGCGTGCATGTGGACATGCGCGAAGCCAATTTAATAGCTGAAAATGGGGCATGGGTTACCCACCAGCCACGCTCGAACATGAACAACGGTGTGGGTGTTGCCAATGTGGAATCTTTTCTGCGCCTCGGCATTCCTGTATGCCTAGGTACAGACGGGTTTTCGCATACCATGTGGCAAGAATGGAAAGCAGCGTACCTGGTGCAGAAGCTGTGGCATCATGACAATCGGCGGATGCCGGCTACAGATGTTGCGACCATGGGGATTTATAATAACGCTGCTCTAGCCAGTTCATTTTTTCAAGAAGCTCCAATCGGCAAACTGGTTAAAGGGGCTTATGCCGATTTGATCTTTGTCGATTACCATCCGTTTACACCGCTTACGCCTGAGAATCTACCCTGGCATATTGTATTCGGGTTCCACGAAAGCATGATTACCACGACCGTTGTGGCGGGGAAAATATTAATGAAAAACAGGGAGTTATTGACCATGGATGAAGAAGCTATCTCGGCGCACGCCTGCGAGCTGGCTAAAAAATCATGGATGAGGTACGAGAAAAATGTCAAACAACTTTTCAAATAAACCAACCCTCGCCATCTTAGGCGGGACCGGCAAAGAGGGATCGGGGTTAGCGCTGCGATGGGCATTTGTGGGATATCCGGTGATTATCGGCTCGAGGCAGTTGGAAAAAGCTCAGACCGTAGCGGGTGAGCTGAATAAAATCCTTGGCAAAGAAGCCGTCTCAGGTATGGAGAATCATAAAGCCGCCGAGAGCGCCGATATCTGTGTATTGACCGTAGTCCAAGAAGCACATGAATCCATACTGCAAAGCCTGAAATCATCGCTCCAGGGAAAGATATTGATCGATGCTACAGCTCGGGTGGATTTTCGCGATCCCAAACCCCCTTTACCTCCCTCTGCTGCCCGGTCTGCCCAGCAGTTATTGGGCGATCAAGTTAAAGTGGTTTCAGCATTTCAAAATATCCCAGCTCATTTATTAAAAAAGAAACTGGGTGAAATGCTCGAATGTGATGTATTGATTTGTGCAGATGATGATACCTCTGCCCAAATGGTCATTGAACTGGCGAAATCGGCTGGTATGCGAGCTTTGTATGCCGGAGGATTGGACAATGCCATTATCGTGGAAGGTCTCACAGCGATATTGATCAGCATTAACAAACATTATGGCATCAAAAATGCCAGACTTTTCATATCAGGATTAGAAGGGCGTCTGTAGTCATTACGATGTTAACCCTTACGCCGATTCCAGGAATACCTCTCATTGAACCCGGAGATGATCTACCCGAAATAATCGTAAAGGCGGTTGCTCAGTCGGGTATTTCGGTACAGCAGGGCGATATATTCATCCTGGCTCAAAAAATCGTTTCCAAAGCAGAGGGGAGGATGGTGAATCTGGCGGACGTGCACCCTTCCCCAAAGGTGTTCAATTTAGCCCGACAAACCGGTAAAGATCCCCGACTGATAGAGCTGATTTTGGCAGAGAGCCATGCGGTCTTACGAACCCGTCCCGGCACGATCATCGTCGAGCATCGTTTAGGATTTGTGTGCGCCAATGCCGGAATCGATCATTCGAATGTTGCCGGGGTGGGTGATACGCATGAGGAATATGTTTTGCTTTTACCGGAAAACCCGGATGCCTCTGCTGACGCGATTCGGCGAGCTTTGGAGCGTTCCTTTGGGGTTTCTCTGGGTACAATGATCATCGATTCACATGGCAGAGCCTGGCGTTTAGGGACGGTAGGCGTCGCTATTGGGATTTCCGGAATGCCCGGGTTGGTGGATCTGCGCGGCACTCCCGATCTTTTTGACTACCGGTTGCGCATTACAACTGTGGGCGCGGCTGACGAGCTGGCTGCGGCTGCTTCGCTTGTGATGGGGCAAGCCGCCGAGGGTACGCCGGTCGTCCATGTGCGTGGTTTTCCTTACCCGCTGCGACCTGGTTCTCTATCTGAATTGATCCGCCCAAAAGAACAGGATATGTTTCGATAAGGCTTGTGTTGTAAATATGGATAATCGTACGAAAATTGTAGCTTTAGCAGGCGGTGTGGGAGGTGCCAAACTGGCACATGGTTTGGCGCAGTGTGTGCCTCCCGATTGTCTCACCATTATTGTCAATACCGGCGACGATTTTGAGCATTTTGGTTTATATATATGTCCAGATTTGGATACGGTCTGCTATACTCTGGCTGGGATCAACAACCCGGTCACAGGCTGGGGGCGAAGCGATGAGACCTGGCAGGTCATGCACAATCTATCCAGGCTGGGTGCCCCTGATTGGTTCAACTTGGGTGATAGGGATATCGCAACCCACCTCGAACGAACTCGCCGTCTGCAGGGCGGGCAAAAACTGAGTCAAGTTACCCATGATTTTTGTCAAGCCTGGGGTGTTCACCAGGTTATCCTGCCGATGAGCGATGATCCGGTTCAAACCTGGGTGGATACCGACCGGGGGTTGCTTCTGTTTCAAGAATATTTCGTTCGTTTTCAATGTGAACCGGTTGTATATGGGTTTAGATTTCACGGCGCAGAAAAAGCTAATCCGGCGCCCGGCATTATGGAAGCTTTATCCCTGGCGGATCTGGTGGTGATTTGTCCTTCCAATCCCTGGGTGAGCATTCAGCCGATTTTATCCATTTCGGGTATGCGTCAAGCTATCGAAGCGAAAGTCGTTATTGCCATTTCACCCATAATCGAAGGCAAGGCGCTTAAAGGACCCGCAGCAAAAATGTATCGCGAAATGGGGATTACACCCTCTGCTTTGGCTGTTGCGCAGCATTATCATGGGCTGCTTTCCGGCTTCATTTTGGATAGATTGGACGAAGCGCAAACGAAAGATATCAAAGCCTTGGGTATTTGTCCATTGACCACAGATATCGTTATGAAATCAATGCCCGATCGCGCTCGATTGGCTATGGAAACGATTCGGTTTGGGGAGGAATTCATAACGAGACACTCCAAGGAGAAGACCTAGTGTCTGTGTGGGCAGTTGTGCCGGTGAAGCCATTCCATTTAGGGAAATCGCGTTTAAGGAAAGTTTTATCCGATGAGCAGCGCGCTTCCTTGAATCACCGCCTATTCCTGCATACTCTGGATACGCTTTGCCAGGTTAACGAAATCGATCGCGTTCTGGTCGTTAGCCATGATGCTGAAGTATCGACAATAGCCCGGCGGCGAGGCGTTCTTTTCGTACAAGAATGGGATGGCTATAATCTTAACCGCGCCCTGGCGCAAGCAACCCAAACGGCGGTGCAATCCGGATGTGACCGCCTTTTAATCATGCCGGCTGATATCCCTTTGTTTTCGGTTTATGAAATCAAGGAACTTATCGAGAAATCAGCCGACCCGCCGGTGGTGGTTATTTCTCCCGATCGTCGATTAGAAGGGACGAACGCATTATGTGTTTCTCCGCCCCATGTCATTAATTATGCCTTTGGACGACAGTCATTCAGCAAGCATTGCGAAAATGCCCGAAATTCTAGGGCGCGTTTGGAAATACTAAAACTACCTGGCTTATCTATCGATATCGATTTGCCGGAAGACCTTGATTTGGTGAAAAATCAACTCGAAATTTTACGATGATTTATATGAATTGCAGGAAAGCAGGATTATTATTATTCAAAAATGCCAAATATTTTTTCAGAATGACGACTAAAGTCGTCACTACGATTTCAACTTTTTATATTGAATAACTTCTAATCACCAGTTCTTAAACGATAAATGGAGGTCGTATGGGTGAACGAGTAGCACTATATTTGCAAGATGCCCATGATTTACGGGATGGCTTGGAATATGCTCGCTATGCAGAAGAGCATGGTTTTGAAGCCGTATGGCAGGCGGAATCACGCTTGGTGCGTGACGCCATTGTGCCTATGGCAGCCTATGCGGCGGTGACCAACCGTATAAAAGTGGGTTCGGGTGTGATCAATAACTGGACTCGGAATATAGGGTTATTAGCAGCCACATTTTTAACCTTGGATGATTTAGCTCCCGATCGTATTATTTGCGGGATTGGGGCTTGGTGGGACCCGTTAGCGCGCAATGTGGGCATCGAGCGACGAAAGCCGCTGACAGCCATGCGCGAGACGGTCACCGTGCTCAGACGCTTGTTAAACATGGAGCGGGTCACCTTCCATGGTGAGTTTATCCACGTCGATGGCATCGAGCTGGATGTGGTTCATGGCAGACGCACGCCGCGCCATGTGCCGATTATGATCGGGGCTACCGGCGATAAGATGATGGAGCTGGCAGGCGAGATTGCCGATGGCGTCGTGCTTAATTATTGTGTTCCCCCGAAATATAACGACAATGCCTTGGAATTTTTAGCAACGGGTGCAAAAGCGGCTGGCCGGCGCCTCGAAGATATCGATAGACCCCAATTGGTGGTATGCTCAGTAGACAAGGATCATGAAAAAGCCATCGATTCTACCCGCGGTTTATTAACTCAATACCTGGCGCAGCAGCCCCACATTGCGAAAGCTTCCGGTGTATCCCAAGAGATAGTGTCTCAAATCCAATCTATCTTGGGTTGGCCTGCTACCAAAGAGCAGATCGACCAGGCAAAGCATCTGGTACCTGAGGAATTGATTCATCGAATTACCGCCTCTGGAACGCCCGAGGAAGCCCGTGCGAAGGTTGCCGAATATCGCAAACATGGCTGCACCTGCCCGATACTTTATCCGGTGAGCGGTGATGTGCATTTGCTCATCGATACTTTTTCGCAGAAGGGCTGATCCTACATCGTCAAATAGGGAATATGGATAATTTTCCCTTAGAACTATTCGATAAAATAAAGAAATCCATTGCAGGGGAGGTGCATTATGATTTTACGACCCGCCTGCTTTACAGTACTGACGCATCGATTTATCAAATTGAGCCTTTAGGTGTGGTCTTTCCCCGCAGCGGCGATGATATCGCTGCCTGTGTCGAGCTAGGGCTGGAATACCAAACCCCTATTATCGCCCGTGGGGCAGGCTCCGGATTAGGTGGTCAAGCCATTGGTGCCGGGATTATTCTGGATACCTCTCGATATTTGAATCGCATCATCGAATTCAACCCTGAAGAGCGAACCATTACGGTAGAACCCGGGTTGGGAATATCTGCCATGAATCGAGCCACACTGGCTTATGGCTTAACCTTTGGACCCGACCCGGCTTCAGCCGACCGGGCTACGGTGGGAGGAGCGATTGCTAATAATGCTACCGGGGCGCATTCCATCATATATGGGATGGCCAAAGATCATGTGAAATCTGTGGATATCGTGTTAGGCGATGGCCAAACCGCCAGTTTTTCCACAGTCGATCTCGCTGAGGCAAACCGGCACATTCAGGAAACATCATCATCGGCAGAAGCCAACCTCTACCGGACGGCTTTGTCTATTCGCCAGGAATATGGTGAGTTGATCCGCCAGCGCTGGCCAAAAGTTTGGCGTTTAGCCGCCGGTTATGCTTTGAATTACCTGCTGCCCTGGTCTGCCTCGTCACCGCCCCAATGGTTTGGAAAAACCGAGGGATTACCCTATCCTCCTGTAGACCCCGACACGCTCAATTTAGCAGCTCTAATGGCTGGGTCGGAAGGCACACTGGGGATATTCAAGCAGCTTGAATTGAATTTAGTTCCTTGCATTTCTCAACCCAGCCTGGGTGTATTTTCTTTTGACAGTATTGCCCAAGCCTGCGATGCTGTGCCTCTAATATTAGAGACTTATCCCAGTGCTATAGAGCTGATACCGGGAGATTTGATTCGATTGGCGCGCTCGGTTCCAGCCTATGCTCGAGAAATGTCGTTTATACAAGGAACTCCGGCAGCATTATTGGCCGTCGAATATGCTCACGCCAATACGGATTCTCTACGCCATTGTGCGGCGATGCTCAAGCAAGAGGTTGTAGTTGCCGAGTCCCCTGCCCAACAAAATCAAATTTGGAATGTTCGTAAAGCCGGGTTGGGCATTCTGCAATCGCAGCCGGGAGATGCTAAAGCGATATCTTTTATCGAGGATTTAGCGCTACCGGTCGAAAAATTGGGATATTTCGTGCGCGAGATGGACCATATCGTAGAAGAAAACGGAACCCACGCCAATTATTATGCTCACGCATCCGCCGGCTGCTTGCACATCCGCCCGCTGATCAATCTCAAGCAAAAACGAGGTGTAGCTGCCATGCGCGAAATTGCCGAACGGGCAGTGGCGCTTACCCTCGATTTGGGCGGCTCGGTGAGCGGGGAACATGGGTTAGGGATGGCTCGTTCGGAATGGTTAGAACGTCAATATGGAAAGGAAATCGTTGGGCTGTTCCGTCAGATCAAGAATGCTGCCGATCCGTACGGAATTCTTAATCCCGGCAAAATCTTGGATGCCCCGCCGATGGACAGTCATCTCCGATATGGCGACGATTATCGAACGAAAGAGTGGCAAACCATATTGGATTTATCGAATCAAGGAGGATTATCGGGCGCCATCGAAATGTGCAATGGCGCAGGGGTATGCCGTAAAACTGAAGGGGTGATGTGCCCTTCTTTTCAAGCCACGAAGGATGAAATGAAGAGCACGCGCGGACGGGCAAACCTGTTACGTGGGTTGATATCGGGAAAATTTCCCTCAAGAGATATGGGCGAAAAAGCTGTCTATGAGGCGCTCGATACGTGCCTGGCATGTAAGGGATGCAAATCTGAATGTCCCTCAGCGGTGGATGTTGCTCGTTTGAAATACGAGTTTTTTAACCATTATTATCAAACTCATAGGCGACAATTACGCGACACCATATTTGGATATATCGGTTCATTAGCTCCCATGGGCAGTCTGTTTGCGCCCTTAGTGAACGCTGGATTGAGCTGGAAATGGGTCAGGAAATCAGGCGAGCGGTTTTTGGGTTTGGCTTCTGCCAGAAAATTTCCTTCTTTTGCACCATTGACCCAAGTCCAATGGATTAACAAGAATTGCTCTTCTCCTCAGGTGCTGTTTCTCACCGATGCTTTTTCGCACTACTTTCATCCCGAAACCGAAAAGGCGGCTTTGTGCGTGTTGGAGAGCCTTGGAATGCCCGTGCAGGTCATACCGGTCATCGGTGCTGGGCGCACGTTGATTTCCAAGGGATTTCTCGAACCAGCCAGCCGTCATGCGCGTCGATTGGTGGATGCTATTCACCGTATTGATCCACTCGGAACATTACCCGTGCTTGGCGTCGAACCTTCTGAAATTTACACGTT
>JBDKUB010000350.1:0-2778 GCA_039679915.1 Anaerolineaceae bacterium | reverse complement strand
ATCTTGATGAGCTTAAAAAGGTATTCATGGTATGCACTGTGCGGTTCGTCTGGTTCCTTTTTGCCTGTGGCTATAAATTGAGCGGAGGGTTTTGCATAGGCGGGCATCCCAGCCTGGGTGGCATAAGCAATGGCACGCGCCACTCCGGTAGCACCGATGGCATCCAGCTTATCTGCATCGAATAGAACCTGAGCTTCCAAGGTTTGTGGCGCTTCGCGAGCGTCACGGAAGCGGTGAGCACGGATGCAGTGACATACCGCCGATATGCTGGCTTCATCCCAACCCTCGGCGCGTAAAACATCCGCCGCAAACTCCGCAGCACTGAGATGATGATCTTTGCGTTTAGCGGGATTGTTTTCCTGCTTGCCATTCACTTCTGACAAATCATTCGACAACTCATCAGCTTTGTGCTGAGAGCTGACAGCAGATAGCTGACCGCTTTCCACATCATGCAACAGTGCGGCTGCTCTCACGATTTCGACATCCGCGCCTTCTTGGCGGGCAAGTTGCTCGGCGAGATGATAAACGCGCAGTACATGGTCAAAGCCATGCACAGGATCAGCCGGATACCAATTTCGGGCTTGTTCTATGGTTGGCATAGGATTTGGCTAAAGGGGGTAAATCTTACCTTTTTTGATTACCATTTGTACCAGGTTTGTCCCAAAGCGATAGCCCAGGTGGCGGTAATCGGGGATATCCAGGATGAGCAGATCGGCTTGCTTACCTGGCTCCAATGAACCGATGCGGTCACTGCGAGCAATGGCAGCCGCGGCGTTGATGGTGGCAGCAGCAATTGCTTGGGCGGGAGTTAGATGCAAGTAGCGACAAGCTAAAGCCATAGCAAACTGCATACTTTCACACCAGGCAGTGCCCGGGTTTAAATCGGTAGCGATGGCCAGCAACCCGCCCTCTGCCAGGATTTCCCGGGCGGGGGTGTAATGGGATTCTGCCAAGCCAAAAGGGGTACAAGGCAATGCCACAGCAACCGTATCACTATGTGCCAGGGTGCGAATATCTTCGGCAGAGGTGGTTACCAGGTGGTCGGCGGATACGGCGCCTAATTCGGCTGCCAGGGCGGCGCCGCCAATATTTTCGAACTCGTCGGCGTGGATTTTTAGCGGGAAATTCAGACGGCGGGCTTCTTCCAGGATGCGCCGTGATTGAGCCAAATCGAACACGCCTTTTTCGCAAAACACATCTACAAATGGCAAACGGTGAAATGGGGTGTGGTTGCTCCACCATTGCTGGACCAAGGGCAGCATGGTGCAGCATACCAGGTCGACGTATTCATCGGTTTTACCCAGGTATTCAGGAGCGACGGCATGAGCGCCCAGAAAGGTAGCTGCAATCTCCAATGGGCCTTCGGCGTCCAGCTCGAGCAGTGCCAGCAACATGCGCAGTTCGGCTGCGCTGTGCAGTCCATAGCCGGTCTTGATTTCGGCTGTGGTAGTTCCATAATTGAACATGCGCTGCAAGCGCTGGCGGGTTTCACCGAGCAGTATTTTCATGGGAGCTGCCCGGGTAGCACGCACAGTGGAGGCTATCCCACCGCCGGCTGCCATGATTTCCATATACGATTTACCCTGCAGGCGCATCTCGAATTCGGCGGAGCGATCGCCAGCCCAGATGGCATGGGTGTGGGGGTCGACCAACCCGGGCATCACCACCTTGCCGGTGACATCCAGGGAGGATTCGTTAGGGAATTGGCGGGCCAATTCATCGGTAGTACCCACGGCTGCGATATTCTCGCCCTCGATGAGGACGGCGCCGTTGGGAATGATGTTGAGCCTGCCCAATTCGGAGCCACGTTGGGGCGGACCGGCAAGAGTAAGCAATTGAGAGGCAGAATGGATGAGCATGGGATTCGATTATGCCATGGTTGCAAAGGATTGACAATGAAGAGACTATTATCGAGATGATTTATTTATTTTATACCGTTTGTCTAAAGATGAAACATCGAATCCATTCTCTGTCAAGTGATTGCGCATTAGAAGAAACGCTTCTTCATCCGTGATTAGCTCCGTTGCCTGGCAAGGTGCAGTATGATCTTCAACTTCGCCACTTTCCCATTTGAATTTTATTAGATTCAGTAAATACCATTTCTGGCAATATACCACACTTATCCTGCCGTAGTTATCGAAATTAGATCCTTGCTTTATAGATATATTATCAGCAACATTGTCCTCTGTATTAGATTTCACGCCGATGATTGGTCTTTGAGTCAAGCCATTTTCTAATAACGATTTTCCTTGCATCCAACCGGGTATTTTAATACCCAAATAATCCAGGATTGTGGGCGCGATATCTATGGTTTGGACATTGATTTTTATCCGCTCCTTAAACTGACCGTTAGGAAAATGAATTATTAAAGGGATTCGATAATAGGTTTTCCAATGTTGGCCATGGTCGCTGCTTATGATAATTATCGAATTTTCATACATGCCTTGCTTTTTTAGTTCATCAATGATTTCACCAATTTGTCCATCAAAGACTAATATACTATCATCATAAAAGTCGGCATCCCAGCTTACTTGTGTATCAATATCTTTTCCCTTAGAGAAGGTTTGAATTGAGGGATTAAAATTAGGTCCATGAGTCCCCATCAGATGAATATGAACCATAAGAGGTTGGTTCGATTTTTGGATAAGCTCTATTGTATGATCTATTTTTAACTGATCTTCAATTTTATCAGGGGGTTTCATCACCAGAGTATAAGGATTGATCATTGTTTTCAAGTAAAAAATATGCTTTAAGCGGTCAAGGAGGCGATAGGTAATT
>JBDKUB010000295.1:0-4351 GCA_039679915.1 Anaerolineaceae bacterium | reverse complement strand
GTTTTCCTCCTTGACCATTCCCTGCTTACAAATTAGAATTCAGCTTTGCGAGATTCCCTGAAGCCTTGCAAAATTCTCCATGATTTAAATATAATTATGGAGTATGAATTGCAAGGCTATTGTGATTTTATGTTATGTTCGAAAATCTGACTAACCGCCTGGAAGATATATTCAAACAGCTTCGCCGACATGGCAAATTGTCCGAAAAGGATGTCGATAACGCCATGCGTGAAGTTCGTTTAGCGCTGCTGGAAGCTGATGTGAATTATGGGGTCGTCAAAGATTTCATTGCCAGGGTTCGAGAACGAGCCATCGGATATGAAGTATCTCGTGCGTTGAATCCCGCCCAGCAGGTCATCAAAATCGTAAATGAGGAATTGATTGCTACATTAGGTGAGCCGGAGCGTTTGAATTTAACCGGCGAACGCCCGCGCGCCATTATGCTGGTAGGCTTACAGGGGTCTGGTAAAACAACAGCAGCCGGTAAAATTGCCGGACTTCTGCGCACACAAGGTGAACGGGTAATGCTGGTAGCTGCTGATCCATACCGCCCGGCTGCGGTGCGCCAATTGGAAACACTGGGTGAGCGCTTGAGTATTCCAGTTTACTTTGAGGCGCAGGTTTCACCTCCAGAACTGGCTGCCCATGCCAAAGACAAAGCGGAAAAAGGCGGCTTCACTGTTATAATTCTGGACACAGCCGGCAGATCCCAGCTCGATCAGGCTTTGATGGATGAATTGCAAGCCATCCAAAAACGGATTTCACCAATCGAAACATTATTGGTCGTGGATGCCATGACCGGGCAGGAGGCAGTGAATATCGCCAAAGGCTTCCGCCAGGCAACACCCATCACCGGATTGGTCTTGACCAAGATGGATGGCGATGCCCGCGGTGGCGCAGCTATCTCTATTCGGGCTGTTACGGGTGTGCCAATTAAGTTCCTGGGTACAGGCGAAGCCCTGGATGCGCTGGAAGTTTACGATCCTGGTCGGCTTTCATCCCGCATTTTGGGAATGGGTGATGTGATTGGCTTGATCGAGAAAGCCGAATCGGCTTTAGACCAGGAAGTTGCCCAAGCCCAAGCCGAGCGGTTAATGGCAGGAGAATTTACCCTGCAAGATTTCGCCGACCAGCTTAGCCAGGTGCGCAAGATGGGTCCGTTCGGACAAATATTAGAGATGCTTCCCGGCGGCATGGGGCAGATGGCGCGCCAGATTTCACCGCAGGAAGCCGAGAAGCAGTTTAAAATGACCGAAGCAATCATCAATTCGATGACCAGGCAAGAAAGGTACAAACCCGAAATTCTGAATGCCAGCCGCCGTCGGCGCATCGCCATGGGCTCAGGCACTCAAGTTCAAGATGTGAACCGTTTGATAAAACAATACCGCGATGCGCAGCGGATTTTTAAAACTCTCAAGAAATCAGGCAAACGCGGTATTCCGCGCTTGTTCGGTTAGCTGCAAACGACAAACACAGCGCCTCCTTCCGCGCTCACTCTCCTGGTCGTTTTGTTAGAAGCTAGATATTAATATATAAAAAAGGAGAATTCATTCTATGGTACGCATTCGTCTTCGCCGTGTTGGCGGTAAAGGACAACCCAGTTACCGGGTAATCGCTGCGGATAAAGAAAGCCCACGTGATGGTCGGTTCTTGGAAATTTTAGGCTTTTATAATCCTCGGACAGAACCTGCTACGATCCAATTGAAAGAGGATCGAATTTATGATTGGATGAGTAAAGGCGCCCTGCCCACCGAATCGGTAACCCGAGTGTTTAAATCATGTGGATTACTGGATCGCTTTGAACGTTATAAAAAAGGTGAGTCTCTGGATGTATTGTTAGAAGAGGCTGCCTCGGCTGCTTCTAAGCGTGAGGTGAGTCAAAAAACCCACCAGGCTGTCACTGCTGGAGTAACAAAAAAAGATAAAAGCGAGTGATGATAATCCCCCGGTTGTAAACGGAGGTTCGATTTGAAAGAGCTCATCGAATATATTGCTACTTCGCTGGTAGCTGATCCATCACAAGTACGGGTGACTCAGTTTCAGCGGGGAAATATGGTGACATTAAAGTTGCAGGTTGGCAAAGATGATATGGGTCGCGTGATAGGCAAAAATGGACGCGTTGCCAATTCTATCCGCATATTATTGAGAGTAGCTGCCGCTCAGGAGGGAAAACGCGCCACGCTCGACGTGGATGAACCACGATGACCGGCGGTGAACCAGCCTCGCAATTCAAGTCTCGATCAGGCTCGTTTCACATGAGCGAGCCTGATTTCTTGGTCATTGGTAAACTACGCCGCCCGCATGGCGTGCGCGGCGAGATTATCATGGATGTAATCACCGATTTTCCCGAGCGTATAAAAACAGGATCGATCGTGTTTGTAGGGGAAGATCATCAGCCAATAAAGCTGAAAACAATCCGAGAACACCAAAAGGGATTGCTGGTGAGCTTCGATAATTACTCGACCCCTGAAAAAGTCGGCATTTTCCGTAATTGGATGGTGTACGTTAAAGCAAGCGACTTACCCCTATTGCCAGAAGGTGAATATTATCATCATCAGGTGATTGGGTTGCAGGTGATCGATGAGCGCGGCAATGCATTGGGAACGGTGACCGATATCGTCGCGACCGGAGCCAATGATGTGTTGGTCGTCCTTCAGGAAAGTGGCATCGAATTTCTCCTGCCGGTTGTCGATGAGATGGTGTTGAAAATCGATATCGAAAAAGGTGTGATTTACGCCAGACCTTTATCCGGGCTAATTCCAGAGGTGAAGAAATCGGATAAAAGAGAATCTGGGAAAATTCAAAAAAGAAAAATCAGTCATCAGGGATATGAGTAAATGGTCATTGTGGTTTATACTTATTCCTGATAATTGACGGCAATTTGAGGGGGACGGAATATATGAACAACACCTAATATAATAATTCCTTGACATTTTATAAAACGATATGGTATCCTGTGAACAAAATTATTTCATTAATTAAGGAGAATGATTTGCAGGGGGCAGTTATCGGTGATTCAAAAAAATACTGGGTTGGCTTTAATCTGGTCAAAGGAATTGGCGCTGCCCGTTTCCGTCTCTTGCTGGATGCTTTCGACGATATTGAGGCTGCCTGGCAGGCTTCTCCCACGGCATTACAGGATGCCGGCTTAAGTGCCAAACTGGTCGAATCGATTTGCCGGGTTCGAAACTCTGTCGATCTAGAAGCAGTCTGCAGCCGATTGGAACAACAGTCCATAAAAGTAATCACTTGGGATGATAAGGATTATCCGCGTCGTTTACGCGAGATCGACCAGCCACCTCCGGTGCTATATGTACGAGGTGAGCTTTTACTCGAAGACGAATGGGCAGTTGCGGTGGTTGGGACCCGCCGGGTAACCTCATACGGCAGACAGGTAGCAGAGCAGGTGGCGACTGCCCTGGCGCAAAGCGGCGTCACAGTCGTAAGCGGTTTAGCGCATGGCGTGGACGCCATTGCCCATCAAGCCGCCTTAAACGCCGGCGGTCGGTCCATGGCAGTTCTTGGTTGCGGTGTCGATTTTATTTACCCCCCTGACCACCGGCGGCTAGCCGAGAAGATGATAACGCACGGCGCATTACTCAGCGATTATGCACCGGGCACACCTCCAGAAGGGGTGAATTTCCCCCCGCGCAACCGCATCATTTCCGGTTTGTCGATGGCGGTGGTGGTGATCGAAGCGGGCGACCGCAGCGGAGCGCTGATCACAGCCAAATTTGCTGCCGATCAGGGGCGCGAAGTATTTGCCGTACCCGGCAATATCAATGCTCCCCAAAGTATTGGCGCCAATCGTCTCATCCAACAGGGCGCTCACCCGCTCCTGGATATCCGTGATCTTTTAGAGAGCCTCGATTTGGATTTGGTGACCGAGCAGCAAACTGCTCGAAAAGCCTTGCCGGCAGATAAGGTCGAAGCAAAGCTGCTGGCGCTGCTCAGCCAGCAACCTATGCATGTGGATGAAATTCAGAATCAAGCCGATATGCCCATCGAAAAAATTTCTGCTGCCTTGACTCTCATGGAATTGAAAGGGTTAGTTCGTCAGGTGGGCGGTATGCAATATATTGCGGTACGCGAGACGCCCGGTGTTTACCACGTCTAAATATAAATAAGGGAACGAGACCATGTTCGAGCATTATTATGCTGTTATTATGGCAGGGGGAGGCGGTACCCGCCTTTGGCCGCTCTCACGCAGGGCTCGGCCTAAACAGATGTTGCGCCTGATCGATCATCGCAGCATGTTCCAAACCAGTGTCGAACGCCTGAACGGCGTTTTCCCGCTGGAACGCATATTGATTGTTACGGTAAAAGACCAGGCGTTGGAATTACAGGAACA
>JBDKUB010000387.1:0-4514 GCA_039679915.1 Anaerolineaceae bacterium | reverse complement strand
ACCAACCACTCGTAAAGGTAACTTTCTCCGCCAAAATCCGGCGATTTTTTGCATTGCAGATAAGCAATCTTCGACTAATAAACATAAAGGCACATCAAATGTTCGCTCTTTAAGTGAAATATCGGGTGTGCGCAAATCGATCGACGGGAACGAAGCCGAAAGGTCTTTTTGAACTAAAGCGACATAAGCGCCCTTATCGAACACATCTGGAATGAAATCATGCCCATCAGCTCGTTCGCCGGGGAGTGCAATAAACAACGAACCGGGTATCACCTGACGTGAATCAATCCCAACCTCCGTAAATTCCTTGGAGGCATTTTCCGGTTTTATACCGGTAAGGGCTTCGATTACATCAGCAAGACAAATCATCAATCATCCTTATTGACCATACAACTGGTGGCGGACTTTATCCGGCGGGATGTTCATCAAAACAACCAGCTTATTCACAATCCGAGGGAATATTGGCGCAGCCACTTCTGAACCCCAAATCGAAGTAAGTGGTTTTTCCAACCAGATGTACACCACAAATCTAGGATCGTCTACCGGTCCCCAACCTACAAATGAGGTGTTGGTAACATCACTGGTGTAACCATAGGGAGTGGGAATTTCACCTGTGCCGGTTTTTCCTGCTACCCGGTATCCTTCGACCAACGCGTCGGAGGCTTCTTTTTCCAAAGATTCGGCGAGCATGTCGGACAATGTTACCGCAGTTTGCACTGAAATTGGGATGCTTAACACTCTTGGTTCTGTATCGTATTGATGACCATTGCTAATAATCGATCTTACAATATGGGGATACATCATTTTCCCATTATTCGCAACTGCCGATATGGCTGTAATCATCTGTAAGGGTGTGGCAGCCACACCTTGTCCAAACGAATTCGTTCCCAATTCCGCATCATACCAATCTGTATCACCAGGAACCTTCAACCGCCCGGCGACCTCGCCTGCCATATCCACACCGGTAAGATGCCCAATTCCGAAGGCTTTCATATAAGCATAGAAATCTTTAGCACCCAGTTGGGTAGCGGTCCATGCCAGGCATACGTTCAATGAATGTTGCATACACCCCAGCATAGTTTGAGGACCCCAAACACCCAAATTCCAGTTATAGATTTCAGCGCCGCCAACTTCTATTTTTCCGGTATCGATAAACTCGGTATCCGGTTTTACAACACCTTTATCCAGGGCAGCCGCCATGGTTAACACTTTATAGACCGAGCCGGGTTCATAGGCTTCGCTGATGGCCCGGTTGAAAGGCGTATTATCCTTGAAAACATTACTATAGTTCCAATATTTGTTCAAATCTAGGCGTGGCGTGGTTGCCATTGCCAATATCTCGCCTGTTTTTGGATCGAGCACTACAATCGTGGCAGATTTTGCACCCGTTTCTTCGAGGGCTGCATCGACGACTTCTTCCATAGACCTCTGTATCTCGAGATCGATGGTCAATACCAGGCTGGTACCTTCAGGGACATTGGGTAGTTTTTCCACCCGATTAGGATCATTGGGCACCCATACGGTTACAGGTAAACCTGCAAGGAGGTCATCATAATTGGCTTCGACACCAAAATAGCCTTTGCTCTTTCCTTCGTCATCACGCCCAACAAATCCCAATATATTCGAAGCTAAACTTTTCTCCGGATAAGTTCTCTGAAGTTTGGAAACCCAAACCAATCCGTCTAAACTTGGAGCATCCTTTCCCTCTATTCCTCCATAAGTGGTTTGAATTTCCTCTTTGTATTTCTTCAAACGTTCCAGGTTTTCTTTCGAAACATAATCATCCAATACAATATAAACCGACCCCTCCGCAGGATTCTCTATTGCCTCACGCACTTTGGCATAATCCAACCCTAATATCACATTAAGGGTTAGGGCAATCGTGTGGGGATTTTTCACCTGGTCTACATTGACACCCACTTCATACATGGTGATATTTCCAGCTAGCAGATGTCCCCAGCGATCCATGATATGACCTCTAGCAGGATAAACAGTATGCCACCCCCCGCTAAATCTTTCCTGTTCTTCTACAAATTGCTGACGGTTCTTTGGATCAAGTTGGAAGCTCATCATCTTCCCCAGGATTAAAAAGCCCACCAACACAAAGACAATCCCAAGTAAAGCAAAACGCCAGGCATTTTCTTTATTCATGGCGCTTTCCCCTTAGTCGATAATGAATCTGTATTGAGTTTCTGCTTAATCAAATCGATTAAGGATTGCGAAAAATCAGGTGGCATAGCAATAGTGACTTTTTGAGTTTTGATGGGTGGCGGTGCAAGAATGACAGATTGCCGTGGGGTGTAACCGGGTACAACCAGGTATAGTGCATCTCCCTGTTGAATGCGTACAAAACCCATTTCTTCTGCCCGCTTCTCCATCTCTGCTGCAGAAGTGATGATCCCTAACTGGGTGCGCAAATCTGCGTTTTCCAATTCATAAGCTTCGATTTCATCCTGCATCAGTAATATTTCTCTGCCACTGGCAGCAGCTCGCACAGTGACATTTAGATAAATGCTGGCGATTAAAGTTGGAATCAACAAGCAAAGCAAAAATACTCCAACGACTTGTATTTGCTTGCGCCACGGAGTTTGCAAATAGGCTTGCTTGAATGCTTTGATGTCCTTCATCGATTCCTCCTGCGAGCGGACTTAATAAATATCAGAAGGGATGACCTCCACTCAACAGGTTTGCAAGTGTCATGCCATGAGAACTTACATCATGGTTAATTTTTAGATTTTTTGCACCACACGCAATCTTGCGCTGCGTGAACGTGGGTTTTTCATTATCTCACTTGATTGCGGCCTTATCGGCTGGCGGGTTATCTCTCGAATTGTTGCATGGTGTCCGCAAGTACAAATCGGCGTTCGTGGCGGACATATGCAATCCCGGCCTTCTTGACGAAAATACTGCTTGACTATCCGGTCCTCCAACGAATGAAATGAGATAACTGCCAGGCGCCCTCCAGACTCAAGGACTTCAATCGCTTGAGGAAGCGTATTCTGAAGAGCTTGCAACTCGTTATTGACAGCAATGCGAATTGCTTGGAAAGTGCGTGTTGCAGGATGAAGCTTGGACCGTTGCCCCCCGGCTATTCCCACAATCAAATTGGCTAGCTCCAGGGTTGTGTTTATCGGACGATTTTGAACAATTTTTCGCGCAATTTGTCTGGCATGTTTTTCCTCTCCGTACCGATAGATAATTTCTGCCAGATCTTGCTCGGAATACGAATTGATCAAATCTTTAGCAGAGAAAGGGGCATATGGATCAAAACGCATATCCAAAGGCGCGTCGACTAAAAAAGAAAAACCGCGCTCGGGTGTGTCCAATTGCATCGATGAAACACCCAGATCGAGCAAAATCCCATCAACTCTCTGCCACGAAATGGCGCTAAGCTGGTCTTTGAGCGTCTCATAAGATGCCTGTACAAGCTTCACCCGCTCTCCAAATGGGCTCAGCTTTTGAACAGCCAGGGTTAGTGCCTGAGGGTCAACATCTAACCCCAGCAAGTGCCCCTCTGGACTGCTCGATTCCAGAATTCCAAAAGCGTGACCACCAGCACCCAGCGTGCCGTCGACGTACCTACCTCCGCTTCGAGGCTGCAACATATTAATTATTTCTTGGTAAAGTACCGGAAAATGGACCAACTACTCAACCAATAGGTATGTTAAATTCTGCAAATCTTTGTTCGTTTGCTTTTGTATCTTGAATCTGCGCCAATTGCTCGTTCCATCTTTCTGGCGACCAGATTTCGAAATAATTCCCTACGCCGACGATCACAATCTCGGTGTCCAATCCGGCAGCTTGACGGAGAAATTGAGGGATTAATATTCTCCCTGCCCCATCGATATCCACCCTTTCCCCGGTTGAATAGATCAATCGTCTTAACAGGCGGACTTTAGGATCGGTAATGCTCTCCGTATCAACTCGCTGATTGATTAATTCGAATGTTTTGCTGGTTAAAACCATTAAGTTTTGATCTAATCCTTGGATAATATATGCACCATCAGCCAGCATTTCTCTGAAACGCGCGGGTATAATGAGTCGCCCTTTATTATCAAGATTGTGCTGATATTGACCGAGGAACATATGTTCTACACCTTTATTAATGAGTGAACGCCGGTAATCAACCGGCGCTCCACTCCCTCCCACTTTATTCCACAAACAAACACAGTATATACTATTTTTTTCTGAATTGCAAGAGTCTATTTAAGGGGGGCTAAATAATATTTCTTTAAAGAAAATTAACCTTATATGTGGCGGTATAACTATATTATACCGCCAGATATTTGCATTTCATTTTCGACGAATATATTTTTCAGAAATATCTATTTCTCGTATTTTTATATCCTATTAACAACTTTAGTCGTTTTATCCCTGGAACATCGTAGTAACGACTTCAGTCGTCGCTTCCCTGGAACAACGTAGTAGAAATTGTCCTAAAAGAAGGCTGTCACCTCGAGCGAAGCGAGAGGTCTTTTCATAATTATGCTAAGATGTCTCGCTGCTCCTTCGCT
>JBDKUB010000584.1:0-1866 GCA_039679915.1 Anaerolineaceae bacterium | reverse complement strand
TTTTTCCTCTATTGGCAAAAACACAAGGAAAAAGCCAAGGCTGGGATGGGATTATATGATCACCCGCTGGAGACCAAGGAATCGTTGATGGATGCCATCCTGGCTTTGGATGATTTATACCAGGCTGGAGAACTGCCCGAAGAAGCCTATCAGCAACGCAGGTCGTATTTGAAAGAGCGCTTGAAAGCCATGATGGGTCGCTCGGAACCCATCCATAATCCACGAAATTATGACCGTGATAGATGATTGAAGTTCGTAATTTGGTAAAACGCTTTGGGATTAAACCCGTTTTACGCGGGCTTGATTTTCATGTAGAGCCGGGAGAGTTCGTTGGGTTAGTAGGGCTTAATGGCGCTGGCAAAACGACATTTTTACGGATTTTAGCCTCATTGACTCGCCCCAATCATGGCGAAATTAGGATATCCGGTTATTCCCTGCCCGGACAAGCTAGCGATGTTCGTCGATTATTAGGGGTGGTTTCTCATCAGCCCTTGTTATACGGCGATCTCAGCGCTGAAGAAAATCTTCGGTTTTATGGACGGGTATATGCGGTTACTGGGCTCGAGGAGAGGATGAGTGAAGTCCTTCAATTGGTGGGATTATATAATCGACGGGGTGATCTTGTGCGTACGTTTTCCCGGGGAATGCAGCAGCGATTGTCCATTGGCAGAGCCATACTTCACGATCCGCAGGTGATGCTTTTGGATGAACCCCATACTGGATTAGATCAAGATGCCGGCATTATGTTAGATGGCGTTCTGCGCAAAGTGGTTGCCTGCGGGCGTACGGTGGTCATGACCTCTCATGATTTAAACCGGGTGGCTGATTTGGCAGATCGCATCGATGTGTTGCATCAAGGGGTAATTGCTGCTTCGGTGAAACGGGAGGAAATTGCACCTGATCGATTGTCGTCCTTTTATCGTGAGGTCATTCGGGAGAAAGCTGAGTGAACGAGGAATTAAATTCCACCACGACCGCTGATTTCTCTCATCGTCGATTCGATGGCAGCCGGGTGAAAGCTTATTTAAAAGTGATGATTGCCATTGTTTGGAAAGATCTGACAGCGGAATTACGCAGCCGAGAACTGGTTTCTGCTATGCTTGTGTTTGCCTTGTTGGTTATCCTGATATTCAACTTTGCCTTGGAATTGGATATCAAGAATCGCTCGACAATTACTTCGGGTGTTCTATGGGCAACATTTATTTTGGCTGGTACGCTTGGACTGAACCGTTCACTGGCAATAGAGAAAGATCGAGGTTGTCTGGATGGGTTATTACTGGCACCGGTAGATCATAGCGCTATTTTCTTTGGCAAAGCAATAGGCAACTTGGTGTTCATGTTGTTGGTCGAGGTGATTGTGCTGCCAGTATATAGTGTATTGTATAACATCGATCTTCTCGATTGGGGCTTGCTGCTTACCTTGCTGCTCGGTTCGCTGGGTTATGCAGCGGTAGGCACTTTGTTGGCAAGCATGGCAGTGCAAACCCGCACTCGGGATGTGTTATTACCCATTCTATTGTTCCCGGTGGTTATTCCCGTTCTAATGAGCGGCGTAAAAGCCAGCAATGGGTTTTTACAGGGTCTTGAGATACCAGAAATTATGCCTTGGTTAAATCTTCTGATTGTATATGATATTATCTTTATAGCCGTGTCTTTTGTGGTATTTGATTATGTGGTGCAGGAGTGAGATAAAATTGATTTCATCTTTAGGGATGATCCCAATCCATGATTCCTGTATTGGAGTGGATGATTTGTAATGGAACCATCGCCGCGTTGGCTAAAAATACTGGATTATGTGACAGCAACGATGTTTATAGGAGCTGCTACGATGGTGTTTTTCTATGCACCTACCGAGGTGGTGATGGG
>JBDKUB010000116.1:0-2624 GCA_039679915.1 Anaerolineaceae bacterium | reverse complement strand
TGATATAAATACCGGACGGATCGATATCATAAGCATTGCCACGGGCGAAACCCATCCCCTGCTTGAGCTGGACGAAGGGGAAGCCGTTTTTTCTCCTTCCTGGCAGCCTTAGATTTCAAAAAATACCGCTCCTATGGGATACCTCACTCCATTATGCGTGACACTGATGTAAAATAATGGAGTCATGAAATCTCCTAAACGTCATTCTACCGCTACCAGCTCCTATGGTACAACCGGGCGGAGAAGTCACGACGCCTCGAGGTTCTATAACAGCCGCCTCTATGAGGGGAAGCCGCAGGGTGAATCTATTCACTATCCTGAATATCCCATCCCTGAAGAATGCCTCGACCGCTTGTATTGTAAATCCAGCGAGAAGATGGACGAACTGCCCGACAACAGCATCCATCTGATGGTGACCTCTCCTCCCTATAATGCCTCCAAAGAATATGATGAGGATCTGAGCCTGGATGAATACCTGGCATTATTGGCAAGGGTGTGGCGGGAAACCTATCGTGTGCTGGCGCCGGGCGGACGGGCGTGCATCAATGTGGCTAACCTGGGCAGAAAGCCCTATATCCCCCTGCACAGCTATATCATCGAACAAATGCTCGAAATTGGTTATTTAATGCGGGGCGAGATCATCTGGAATAAGGCAGCCAGTGCCAGCCCTTCCACAGCCTGGGGCAGTTGGCGTTCAGCGGCTAATCCGGTACTGCGGGATGTGCACGAATATATCTTGATTTTTTCCAAAGACGCCTTCAATAGAAAGGGAAAAGACAAAGAAAGCACCATCAGCCGGGATGATTTCTTGGAGTGGACCAAGAGCGTCTGGACTTTTCCAGCCGTCTCTGCCCGCAAGGTGGGTCACCCGGCGCCCTTTCCGGAAGAGCTACCCCACCGCCTGATTCAGCTTTACACGTATCGGGGGGAAGTTGTGCTGGATCCTTTTGTGGGCAGCGGCAGCACCTGCCTGGCAGCCCGGCGCGACGGGCGGCATTATATCGGTTACGATGTAAATCAAGAATACATCCAGTTGGCTAATAACCGGCTAAATGAAGTTTAAAAAGAACAGGGTCGTCTTTCGGCGACCCTGCTGAATATTTAGTTGATAATTAGGGCTATTGAACCGGCACTACGTCGGCTGCTTGCAATCCTTTAGGACCTTCCTCGATCGAAAATTCCACTTTTTGATTCTTTTCTAGCCGGCGGTATCCGTCGGACTGAATGGCGGTGTAATGGACAAAAACGTCCTCGCCGTTATCCCGGCCGAGGAATCCGTAGCCTTTTGCCGCATTGAACCACTTGACTACGCCAGTAATACGATCATTCATACTAAAATCTCCATCTGAACAAATAGAATTCGGCGCAGGTTCGCCAGCGGGTCAGCCTCATAAAGCGGATTATTGGGGCATCCTGAGGCGAACGACCTGCGACACAACGGCGTAATTTAATCACCGAAAAAGACCTGTGTCAAGGAATAAATTAACGAGCCAATAAACTTGAAAAGTCGAATTTTTTGCATATAATGATATTGGTTAGGTTGGGCATCGAAAGATGGCTTCGTCGCGAAGAACGCTCCTGGCCATGACGAAAAAGAACACCGTCATTGCGAATAACCGAGGGTTATGAAGCAATCCTGAGCTCTTCGAAAAATGGCTTCATAGTGGTGCTACTCGCCTGACGAGAAATATCTATTAAGGAAATTGCCTTTTTCATCCAACAAGAGAAGTGCTTGCACAATGGATATATTCGCAATGACGATTGATGAGATGTAGGTTAATAAAAAAATTAAATATCAGTGGGGTTTCCTTTGAAGCGTTTGGTGGGAGAAGACATAAATAATTACTTAGCCAGAATTTTGAACCGGTTATTCGCATCCGGGGTATTTTTGCTCTTGCTATTGATCGACGTTTCTTCCGCCTATGGCTTAATGCCAGGTATAGAGCAATCCCCTATTAGCGGAATCACGCCCATCTGCGCTATCCAAGGCGATTATTTTAAATCGGATTATGTCGAGCAGGTTGTGAGAACTCAGGGGATAGTCACCGCTGACCTGGATATTACCAGTCAAAAAGGCTTTTTTATCCAAAAAGAAAGCTGTGACGGCGATCCAGCCACTTCCGATGGCATCTTCATCGACCTGCAGAGCAAGCAGGATATCGTTGCGGCTGGCGACGAGGTCGAAGTTTTAGGGGTGGTGTAGGAGAATTATGGAAACACCGAAATCGATGTCATCACAGGCACGGTAACGGTACTGGCAGGTGGCTTGCCATTGCCGGCAGCCACCAACCTGCACCCGCCACCGGATAACAAAACCTCGCGCTGGTACTACGAATCGCTGGAGGGCATGACGGTGGCGCTGGACGATGCGCGGGTGGTGGGACCGACCGACAGCTCCAACATTACCTGGGTCGTGCGCAGCGATCTGGGCATCGGACGGGTTTACCAGGATGATGCGGCTGGCACGGGCGAGGTTGTGTGTGTTGGAAATGGTGGCTTGTTTAAGGTCGAGCAAGCGACAGTCGGCGAGCGCTTGCTGGCTCTGAGCGGGGTGCTGGATTACGATTTCGGGAAATACTGTTTACAGCTTACCGCGCCGCCTTCGCCGGTTCCTTCTGCGAAGA
>JBDKUB010000448.1:0-1961 GCA_039679915.1 Anaerolineaceae bacterium | reverse complement strand
AAAATGCCCAGATGGCTCTCTCCGTGGCTCACTACGGTTATGTCCTCGAAACCGGTAATATAACCCTGGAAGGTAAATCCATCGATCTGTTGAATAACCCACAAGTCATCGAATCCTATTTGGGTGGGCATTGATCTCCTTCCCTACTATCAAAAAAAACCAGGATTTTTTCCTGGTTTTTTTCATTTATACTTATATAGTGCTGTCGAGATCAGCTAACTATCACTGAACGTACATCGGGCTTATCCAGGCGAATCAAAAACCAGCCTGAAATTAATATCTTGACCATATCCCATCTTATCGGTAAAATAGCTTATTAATACCTTCAATTAGATATGTTCTTTGATAAAGCTGCAGGGATAGGCAATATAAATTGGTTTTGGGGTTCAAAAGCGGCAATCACCATGACTTTTTTAGTTCGATAGTTTGGCTTGACGATGAAAGGAGGTTGGTATACGGTAAATTCAGTACAATTTTTATGCAAGTCCAATATAATATTTTAATAAAAACATAGCTATAATCCTTCAAGGAGGAGGATGAAGATGTCTAAAAGAATTTTCTTGATTGTATCTGTTCTGGTACTGGCAAGTTTAGTATTGGCTGCTTGCGCACCAACTGCTACAGAAGCACCCGCAGTTGAAGAACCTGCGGCTGAGGAACCCGCCGCCGAAGAACCGGCTGCTGAAGAACCGGCTGCTGAAGAACCGGCTGCTGAAGAACCGGCTGGCACAATTAAAATCGCAGTTTTAGCACCCCTGAGTGGTTCAGTACCAACCTTTGGCGTTTCCACTCGTGATGGCGCGCTGTTGGCAATCAAAGAATGGAACGCAAAAGGTGGCGTACTTGGTAAGCAAATTGAAGCTGTCGTAGAAGATAGCCAATGCGAAGCAGACCCGAGCGTCAATGCTGCTAACAAAGTTATCGATCAAGATGGCGTTCATTACATCATCGGTGAAGTATGCTCCAAGGCTTCTATTCCAATCTCTGAAATTGCTCAAGAAAAGCATGTCGTTCAAATCAGCCCTACCTCCACCAATGAAACGGTGACCTTAAAGGCTGATGGTTCTACCAAAGAATATGTATTCCGGGCTTGCTTCATCGACCCCTTCCAGGGTAAAGTCGGTGCAAAATTCGCCCTCGATACTCTGGGTGCAAAGAATGCATTCGTAATTTTCGACCAGGGCAATGACTATGTACGTGGTTTAGCAGAAGCCTTCGAAGCTACCTTTACCGAAAACGGCGGTACGATCGTAGGCAAAGAAACATACACCTCTTCAGATACCGATTTCTCTGCCATTCTGGCCAAGGTTTCCGAAGCTAACCCGGATGTTGTATACCTGCCCGATTACTACAACATCATCAACCTGGTCACAGCCCAGGCTAAAGAAAAAGGCATTACAGCTCCATTCATGGGTGGAGATGGTTGGGATTCTGCCGATCTGGATAAAGCAGCCGCAGATGGCGGTTATTATACGAACCACTATTCATCCATGGATACCCGCCCAATCGTGCAAGATTGGGTCAAGAATTATCAGGCTGAATATGGTTCAGTCCCCGATTCATTGGCAACTTTAGCCTACGACGCAGCCAACCTGATGATTGCAGCCATCGAATCGGCCGGTGTTGATGATCCTGATAAAGTAAAGGATGCCCTGGCAGCCATCAGTTGGGAAGGCGTTTCCGGAACCATCACTTATGATGAACATCACAATCCCATTAAAGCTGCCGTAATCTTGCAAGTCAAAGAAGGCGAAATCGTCTTTGTCTCAACGGTCGCCCCGGAAATAAATCCCTCTCATAAATTCAAGGGGCAGTGATAAAATCACTGCCCCTCTATTCTGAATCTGGATATATGATAATGGATACCACTTCACCTTCGTTTTCCCAAAGGATTATCCAGGGAGGTTGGATCGGTAAAATCGCTTTAGCCCTGCTCAGTCTAGGCGCCGTATGGTGGGTAG
>JBDKUB010000225.1:0-3768 GCA_039679915.1 Anaerolineaceae bacterium | reverse complement strand
GGGTATCTATTAGAGGTTTCTTTTGCAAGTGAAATTCAAAAGCGCCGGACGTGTATTCCCCCAAAGAGGCTTCATCGATTAAAGGCTCCCAATCCCGTGGATATTCCAGGGTAAGGCGGATGATGGCACCTTCCAGGTTTTCTTTGGCGGGTAATGCTGATATTATTTGCTGCGTGATATTTTCCTGCTTTTCCAGTCGCAGAAAACGGTCGATAAAAGGGCGGATGCCATTGAGCTTGCGCCATTCTACATGGGTATGACCCTTTTCAACATCAGCAATTACGAAGAATTTATCGTCTTCCACCTCGCCAAAATCTATCCGTTCGATTGATCCACTGTAGACTACCGGCGGATGCCCATTGGGGTTTAATTCCTGTGGTTTGTGGATATGTCCCAGGGCGACATAATCCAACCTTGGATCGCGTACCAGTGAACCCGAAAGCACCAAATCTTGCCCTAACATAACCGAGCGCTCGCTTCCATACTTTGCCCCTTGAACTGAAGCATGAGCAGTGAGAATCGTGGGTAAATAGGGATCAGCTTCTTCCAGCCAACTGTTGATACGCTTAATCAAGCGCTCTTCCATTACCTCGTAGACCTTACCCGGTTCGACCATTGACATGTCTAGAATCGCGATAAAGCCAGAACGGGATATCCAAGGTAAAGCAATAACCTGCAGTGGTAATCCTTCTAAATCTGCGGGGGTGAGAAAGACTGGCTTATCCACTGTACGGATATGTGGAACATCCAAAGTGTCATAGCTTTCCAAAGAGTGAGCTCTGCCTAAGGCAGGAGAATAATCGTGGTTGCCGACCAGAAGCAAGGTGGGTATTTCTGCCCTGGAGAGGCGCATCATGCGTTTGCCCCATTCCCGTTGAAAGGTAGGGGTAGGATTGCGGTCTTTATAGGCATCCCCGGCGAACAGCACCAGATCTACTTTTTCAGCGATGGCTGTATCGATGATAGTGTCCAGCGATTTTAGGAAATCCATCACTCTGACGGGTAGACCAGATTGCGGGTCATGCCTGCCAAAATTGACGATGTCGATATGAGCATCGGAGAAATGCAGCACCCTTGGCATATATTATCCTCCTGAACCAGACTCGCAAATTGTTGATAGCCCGAATGAAATCATCCGCTTAATGGACTTAGGGTTGAATGCCCAACAACTGCAACTGGTAAATAGTCGGTTCGAAATCCGGGTGATATTTCAGGCTTTCCTGGAAATCCTGAGTAGCGCCATAGGTATCGCCCAAAGCATATTTCGCCATTGCCCGCCAGTAAAAACTTTCTTCCAAAGCGGGTTCGTCCAAGGCAGCTTCGATGGCTGTGGTCGATAAACTGAGTACATCGTAATACCTGCCGGTGTAATAATAAGCAAAATAAGGACCGGTTTGGTACCACAGAATGCGATATGGCCGGACGCTTTTATCTTCTGGTAGCGTGTTGTAGATAGCGAAAGCCTCATCATATGCCTGCGCCGCACCGGCGTAATCTTGCAGCTCTTCGAGGTTGGTGCCGCGGTTGAACCAGGCGAAAAATTGATTGGTGCCACTCAGAGCATAAATTTCATCGGAAGCTTTCTGAGCAGCATATTGATAATTGACCACCTCATCGGCTTGATCGCCGAGGATATCCATGACATCGTTTTCTTTATCCGCCGGATAGATCATGACATAAGTATAGTTAAACGAACGCCATCCCTCGATAAAATTATCATACGTGACTGGATAATCTGCTGAGTAATATGAATCTTGGGCAATCAGTTCGCTTTTTTCGTCATCGTAACCGGTGATGACCTCATAGTGTCCCATCCAGCTTACCACACCCGAAAAATCTTTGATCCATGCCCCTTTCTCGACCAAAACCGGGAAGCCTTTTACCAGGAATCTTTTGACCAATTCCAAATCCCCACCTACCCTTACCAAGGCTTTCAGGTCGGTTTGAGTCGTTACGTAATCTGCCATCTCGTATGGCATGACGTTTTTATCTTTGTCATAAGGTTTTAGGGTTTTACCCGTATCCAGACGGTCACCTTCCCAGCCCCAATAGGAAAGCGCCATGGCTAAATTCGCTGGCGCACAATAATTCCATAGGCCATGCTGGTCCATATAGCGCACACCTTTTAAGGCTACCTTTGTGGGGAGAGGTTCGATAGTAGATGTTGCGGTTGGATAGGGTAAAGGGGTCATGGTATACTCAGCCAGGGGCGTCTGGGTGAGAGTTGGGGTAGGATTGAGCTGTGTGGTGTGAATAACCGGGGTTGGCATAGGTGAGCCCGATTGAGTTTGTGGAACGAACTCTGCCTTTTCGGGAGGAGAGATAATAGATTTGATCATAATCTGGGCTTCGTTCAGACGCCATGCCAGCCGATCTCGCACCGGTGGGTATAAAACAGCGATGGCAATCATCACAATACACAAACCAACTGCCAGGGATATCAAAATTCGTGTCGATTTTTGCATAATGGGGAAATTATATCATCGTCAATTTTCATCGACAGGAGGGGCTGCCTCACCATAATCCAACACCTCACGGGCACCACTGCCCGGTTCAGGGGGACCGACGATCCCCTTTTCTTCCATGGTTTCGATGAGCCGGGCAGCGCGGGTATAGCCAACCCTCAGGCGGCGTTGTAGCATCGAAATGGAAGCCCTCCCCTGGCGGCGGACCAGGTCGATGGATTCTTTGAGCAGGGGATCATTATTTTCTTGGATCGATAAATCCTCCCAAAGAGGAATCTGCTTGAGAGGAATACCAGCCGGTAGAGCATCAATGGGACCAGAATGGCTTGCCATGGATGCAGTTGGTGTAACGCCAAAGCCCTGCCAGTATTCAACGAGACGTTGAATTTCCTCATCGGAGACATACACGCCTTGTAAACGCACCGGCGCAGCAGCATCGGGCGCCTGAAAGAGCATATCTCCACGCCCTAATAAACGCTCGGCGCCAGGCTGGTCAAGGATCACCCGGCTATCCACCCCGGAAGCCACCGCAAAGGCAATGCGGGCAGGAAAATTGGCTTTGATCAAGCCGGTGACCACATCGACTGACGGGCGTTGCGTAGCAATTACCAGATGAATACCGGTGGCACGCGCCAGTTGGGCAAGGCGCGTTATCGTTCGCTCGGTTTCGTCGGGTGCCAGCATCATCAGGTCTGCCAGTTCATCGATGATGACTACCAGGTAGGGCAGCTTCTTTTCACCCCGAGCAGAAACCTTGGCATTATATTCAATGATGTTGCGAGTACCTTCTTGAGCTAATTTATGGTAGCGTTGATCCATTTCTCGCGTCACCCATTGCAGTGCGCCGACCACGCGTTCAAGTTCTACAACGACAGGCGCCAGAAGATGGGGGATGCCGTTGTAATTGGAAAGCTCTACTCGTTTAGGGTCGACCATAATCAAACGCAAATCGTTTGGGGTATTATGCATTAAAAAGCAGGTGATAATCGAGTTGACGCAGACCGATTTACCGGAGCCTGTGGCGCCGGCGATGAGCAAATGCGGCATGGCTGCCAGGTCGGCAGCTACGGCATTGCCCGCGACATCTTCTCCCAATGCAAAGCGCAGGGGTGATTTTAGTCGCGTAAATGCCTCGCTCTCGACCACATCTCTGAGAGCTACCAAACCGATCTCATCGTTGGGCACGTCGATACCTACATAGCCTTTGCCGGGCACCGGTGCTTGAACGCGGATGGTGCGGGCGGAAAGCGCCAGGGCTAAATCATCCGCCAGGGAGGCAATTTTACCGACCCGGACGCGCATT
>JBDKUB010000239.1:0-4158 GCA_039679915.1 Anaerolineaceae bacterium | reverse complement strand
AAAGAGAATTGATATTGGATATGTTCGAGGCGGTGACCGGCTCACGCATGATGTGTAATTATTTCCGTTTTGGGGGTGTAGCCAGGGATTTGCCGGAAGGACAACTGCAAAAAATCAAGGATCTAGCATTCGAACGGCTGCCACGAAAAATTGATGAGTTGGACCGCTTTCTTACTAGAAGTGAGATTATCCGAGGCAGATGCGTTGGCGTGGGTGTTATGACACCCGAGCAAGCCATCGCTTTTTCCACTTGTGGACCGATGCTCAGAGGTTCCGGCGTTCCTTACGATATCCGCCGGGCTGACCCTTATAGCGTTTACGACCGGTTCGATTTCGATGTCGCCGTGCGTTATCATGGAGATGTGTACGACCGATTTATGGTTCGGTTCGATGAGGTACGACAAAGTGTTCGGATTATCCAACAAGCTGTACGCGATCTTCCGGAAGGACCGGTGCAGGCAGGTAAACCTCAATTTCAAGTGAGAGTACCCCCTGGAGAAGCCTATGGCAGAGTTGAAGGTCCGAAAGGCGAGCTAGGATATTATGTAGTTTCGAATGGTAAACCCAATCCTTGGCGATATCACGTTCGTGCCCCGTCATTTATCAACCTTACTGTATTGGAAACGCTGTGTATTGGTAAAAAAGTCGCCGATGTATTCGCGATTTTAGGATCGATCGATATTGTGTTGGGTGAAACAGATCGTTAACGGCGGAGGATGAGCATATTATGGATGGACAAGGTATTGTTAAAGGATTAATCGTTTCTTGTAAACGTTTTATTGATACCTATTTGGATGATATAAGATGGTTCGGCAAAAAACGTTATCGTACTTCGGAGGGTATTGCCCATCGGATGAGTAAAGATGCGAAGGGTATTTTTACCATTCAATACCCTGAAGAAAAATTACCCGTCCCAGAAGAATTTCGCTTCGTTCCATTTTTGGTTTATGAGATAGACGAGGAAGGCAATAAGATTCACCGCTGTACTTCTTGCGGCATCTGTTCGAAAGTATGTCCTCCCCAATGCATCTGGATTGTTCGATCAACAAATCCCAAAACTGGAAGACCGGTACCCGAACCGGCAGAATTCTACATCGACATCGATGCTTGCATGAATTGCGGATTTTGTGCTGAATTTTGTCCATTCGATGCCATAAAAATGGACCATGATTACGAGATTGCCGTTTATGATCGCCATGCTTTAAATATTTATGATAAAGCAAAATTAAGCAAGCCGATTTCCTACTATGCAGAGATTCGTCCTTCTAATTATCAGAAAGAAGAGGCAGCCAAAGCAGAAAAGGAAAGAGCGAGGAATGAACGAATAGTAAGATAGAATGTATGAACGGTGAATTATTCCAAAGTTCTACCGAATTTCTTTTCCCGCAACGATTGATACCAGAGCTGAGCGATCTTCGTGGGGAGGAGTGGCGAAAATTAATCGAAAAAATCACAAAAGCGGAGTTGAAATCGCTAGAACGAATTGGGTTTGAATTATTTGTTGTACGATTGAATAATTGTATCCCGTGTCATATGGATACCTATCGCTCCTTGCACGGTTGTTTGCGTTGTGCACGACAGACAATTTCCCATTACCGGGGAGATGATCAAGAATTGATGAATTTATTTGAAAAAGCATGTACCGACATTGAATTATATATAAAGAAAAATAATAATTTTTATTGGAAAATTGGATAAATCAATGACAGATCAGACGATAACTCAAAAAGATGTATTATCTGTATTAAGTAAAGTGCAAGAACCTGAATTAAAAAAAGACCTGGTCTCACTCAATATGATCCGCGATATAAAAATCTCGGATGGGAATGTCAGCTTTTCGATTGTGCTTACCACGCCCGCCTGCCCTCTGAAAAATCAAATCGAAAAAGAAGCTCGGGAAGCCGTGGCGACATTACCGGGGGTTAAAAAAGTGGATATAAAATTCGAATCAAACGTTCCCGCTGATGGAAGAAACCGAGGTTTATTGGAATTACCTATTCGCAATGCGATTGCCGTTGCTTCTGGGAAAGGTGGTGTAGGGAAAACCACCATTGCTGTGAACATAGCTGTGTTATTGGCGAAAAGCGGCGCAAAGGTTGGGTTGTTGGATGCCGATATTTATGGCCCAAATGTACCTACCATGATGGGCGTCAAACAGCTTCCAATAGCGGAAGGTGAAAAATTACTACCGGCTGAAGCTCACGGCGTGAAAATCATGTCAATTGGCTTTCTAGTCAAACCAAATCAACCCTTGATTTGGCGCGGACCGATGTTGCACTCCGCTATTCGTCAATTTCTCACGGATGTAAACTGGGGAGAATTGGATTATTTAGTCGTCGATCTACCTCCAGGGACAGGTGACGCCCCATTAAGTCTGGCGCAATCTTTACCCTTAAGTGGCGTAGTCATCGTAACACTTCCACAGCAAGTTTCCGTTGATGATGCCGGGAGAAGTATCGAGATGTTCCGCACCTTGGGCGTCAATATTTTCGGTGTTGTGGAAAATATGAGCTATCTTGATCTCCCTGACGGAACGCGTTTGGATATTTTTGGCTCGGGTGGTGGAGAAAAACTGGCAAAAGAGAGCGGTGTCCCATTTATCGGTGCTATACCTTTGGATCCTTCGATTAGGACCGGTGGGGATAGTGGTGAGCCGGTTGTATTGAAATATCCAGAAAGTATCGTATCGCAAACATTGCAGAAAATCACCCAAGATATTGCTGCAAAAATAAGCGTTGCGGCTATCGAACAAAATCAACCCATTCCCGTCGATATGATCGGAAACCAAAAGAAAAGCTCTGAATGAGCGATAGCTAATGGTTATGATTATTCGATAAAGGTATTTACAGGTTACCCATGAATTCCAATATTGTAGGAATCCGTTTTCAAAAAGTTGGCAAGGTGTATCATTTTGATGCAAGCCATTGCGAGGATCTCCAAGTCGGTGATCATGTTGTGGTAGATACCAGCCGCGGAAGACAAATAGGCGAAGTAGTCGAATTAGTCGATAACCCTGTTATACCCCCGGAAGGGACCTGGAAATTAATTCAACGAAAAGCAACCCCCCGCGACCTTGTTTTAAGACAAATGTGGCAAAAGAAAGAATTAGAGGCGATGGTTTTTTGCCGGGAAAAAACTGCCGAGTTAAAAATTGAGGGAATAAAAATAGTTGGCGCAGAATTTAGTTTCGATGGGGAAAGATTATCCATTCTATTTTGCAGCGAAACGGAAGAAAAAGTAGATTTAAAGAAATTGAAAACCGTAGTGCAACGCACTTACCCAAAAACCCATATCGAATTGCGACAAATTGGACCGCGCGATGTATCAAAAATATTGGGCGGTATGGGAGCATGTGGTCTTGAAAATCGATGTTGCTCGTTATTTCTAACTGAATTCAGCCCAATTTCGATAAAAATGGCAAAAGAACAAGGGATTTCTCTCACACCCTCAGAAATTACCGGCATTTGTGGCAGATTGCGCTGTTGTTTGGTATATGAATACGAACAATATATTGAAGCGCGTAAGCATTTGCCCAAGCGAGGCAAGCGGGTAGTGACCCCTAATGGCGAAGGGAAGGTTGTGGACGTTTATCCCTTAAAAGGCACAGTCGTGGTCGAATTGAATGAAGATATTCATCGAGAAAATCCCTATCAAGATGTACATCTGATTGATGAAAATCAAGCCGTTCATAATATGGCTGATAATCATGACGATAAAGAAAATGATCAATCAGAAAATGTAGAGGAAAAATAATAAATTTCGGTGTGGCTGGTGTGAGCCGTATTGTCTCGCCTTCGGGAGATAAACCTGATGATTGGGAAACTCCCCAAAATATATTGGTTGTTCTAGCGCATCCGGATGACCCTGAATTTTTCTGTGGGGCAACCCTGGCGAAGTGGGTGGCTTCTGGACATCATGTCTCATATTGTCTAATAACCTGTGGGGATAAAGGAACGAAAGATTATACAATGACATCGGATGCATTATGTCGTATTCGAAAAAAAGAACAAATCGCGGCTGCCAATGTAATCGGAGTCAAAGATATCCGATTTTTAGATTACCCGGATGGATATCTTATTCCAGATTTGAATCTAAGAAAAGACATCACAAGAGTAGTTCGGCAGGAGAAGCCGAATATACTGGTTACTTGTGATCCAA
>JBDKUB010000444.1:0-5491 GCA_039679915.1 Anaerolineaceae bacterium | reverse complement strand
CCTGGATTTTCTTTACAACCATCGTTTACCGGAAGCATGGGGGGCTTGATCGCCCTGATGGAAGGCAACACCGATTTAGCTGGCTGCCATCTATGGGATGAAGAAAGCCATACCTATAATATTCCCTTTATTCAGAAACTATTGTTGGGAAAACATATCGCATTAATTCATCTGGCAGAACGCCAACTTGGCTTGATCTTAACTCCAGGGAATCCGTTTGGGATAAAGAGATTAAAAGATATATCGTCTCACGAATTGCGGTTTGTAAATCGCCAGTCCGGTTCCGGAACTAGAGTCTGGTTGGATTATTCGCTGCGGCAATTAGGTGTGTCGACAGACCAAATTATCGGGTACGACATCGAAATGAAGACTCATTCGGAAATTGCCATGACCATCGCTCAAGGGGATGCTGATGTAGGTCTGGGATTAGAAGCATCGGCTTGTGCCTATGGATTGGATTTTATTCCTCTTACCCGCGAACGTTACGACCTGGCTTGCTTTGCGAACCTTTTGAATAATCCTGCCATCCAAAAACTAATCGATTGGTTGAACAGTGCTTCAGCCAAGCAAGAAATTGCCAGCATCCCCGGTTACCACACCCAGGATACCGGCCAACTCACCATGATTGAATAATAAGAAGAAACTCAGCTATTACGATTGATTGATCGTTCGGCATAACCTTCGATTTGAATCATCGGCGGGCGATCTCGCTCAGCGACTTCTTCCAATTCCAGAAATAGCCTTCCGGAATCATATCGGATCAGTTTCATCGTCCGGTTTAGCTCATCCAGAATGGACCGCTCATAGCGTTTTTCGAGTTTTTTGAATACAGCCTGAATGATAGCAAAAGACATCTTGCTCAGTGCGCCTAAATCCTGGTTGCGGTGAATGCGTTCTTGAAGATCGACCTGGGCAATTGCACTCACGCCGAAATTATCCAATATATCAATCAATAATCCAATCTCGACCCCATAACCGGAAAAGAAAGGCAATTGCTCCAATGCCGAGCGTCTTCCGCCATACTCGCCTGATAAGGGCTGGATAACCCCGGAAAGCTCCGGATAAAAGAGGTTCAATAAGGGTCTGGCAGTAAGTTCGGTTACCCTGCCTCCCCCACCGGCTTGAATCTTCTCACCCACCTTCAGCGGGCGGCGGTAAAATCCCTTGACGAACTGTATGTCTTTCCTGCTCAACAATGGGCCAATCAATCCGTAAACAAAGCGCGGATGAATATTGTAGATATCAGTGTCGATCCATAAAATGAGGTCGCTCTGAGTGACATAGAGACTTTTCCATAATGCCTCCCCTTTTCCCTCCCGCGGGTTCAATTGAGGAAGCGTCTCTTGATGAATGAAGACCGGTATTCCCAAGGACCTGGCGATATCGCGGGTTTGGTCAGTAGAATTTGAATCGATTAACACCAGCTCATCCAATAAATGCGCTTCATCCATCAGTGGTTTTTTTATGGTCTGAATGACGTTCCCAACCGTTTCTTCCTCATTAAGGGCGGGCAGCGCCAGAGCAATGGTAAGATTTTGTTTTTTCTTCAGGGATACCAAATAATCGACATCCGCATATTCATCGGCGTGATATGTATTTTCTGCAAACCACTTATCGACCAAAACGGATATTGCCGTTTGCCCAACCGTCTCGCGCTCGATGGGGTGCTTTATGGGACGCTTGGTTTTAACCGCCAACACGCCCACTTTACTCTGGTTCAAGATCATTTCAGCCACCGGACCAATCGATATCGGGTCGCTTTCAGGTCTGGCTGTTGCTCCCATAACAACCAGGTCGTAATTCTCTGCCTGTTCCACAATAGTTTGGGCTGGATTATCGGTTGCCTTCTGCTTTGGCATTACCTCAGGAATATTTTTCAGGATGCGATCGATCCCATGATAAGCAAAATCACTAAAATCAGCATCCTTCGTAGGCGTCAGGTGTAGTGCAGTAATTTTAGTTTGATAATTTCGGTTGATTGCCAGCGATATGCGCAACGCTAATTCGGCATAAGGTCCACCCCGCATCGGGAGTAATATCTGTTTTGGGCGATTGGAAATGACACCCCCAAAAATGGCTACATCGCAGATAGGGTTAATAAAGGCATCCGGTGAAGCATTGAGAAAAGCCGTATAGGGATTGGGATACTCTAATATCATGAGGTCGGGTTCTTCTTCTTCGACAATTTTTTGGAGGTCTTGCCAGGGATTGTAGGTAACATGAACAACATCGAGAATCTTTACCCCTTGAGTATTCTTGAGTTGTAATAATTTTTTTCTAATTCTCCTGGCGCGGTCAGTAGCCATGGTCAACGTATCCCCTTCAGGCACTACCACAATCCCCGCTAACAAAATTGGCGCCTTTCCCGAAATATTTTTTGCGATGGAAATGGCCGACTGACACGGATATCCATCCACAACCGGTATTAATATTTTTCTAAATAGGCTGAGATCGTATCGTTTTTTCATTTCTCATACTTTACATCAAGATGTTATCAAAGGTAAGATTTTTGTCTGATAGATTTTTTCCCAAGTATATTCAGAGCGGATCGACGTGCGTAAATTGAATATCGGGTCTTTCGATAGCCGCTCGAATATCAATTCTGCCACTTGGCTTGGCTGGCTCTGAGGGGAAAAATAATCTACCATATCGCCTCCCAAAGCGCGCAGGGGTGGAATATCTGAACAAAAAATAGGAATACCGCTCAAGCCGGCTTCCAAGATTGGAATACCAAACCCTTCTTCAATGCTAGGAAATAACAGCGCATCAGCTAAACGGTAAAAATCAGCAATCACGGCATCCGGGAGGAATTCATTGCTAAATTCTGCCAGGAAATAAGCTGCATTATCGAGATGCAAATCCCTCCTAAGAGCCAATAACTGCGAAAAATATTGGGCATTGGTTGGATTGTGTGGGCCTAAAGGACCGGTAATCACTAATACCGAATGAGGAAATTTTTCTTTCAAGAAAGACAACGTATTCAAAGCCAGCTCGATATTTTTACGCCGGGTGACTCTCACCGGCAGCAATAGTAAAGGGTTGGCATCAAGAAGAGCAAGCCTCGAGACCAACGATACCGTCTGCTCTTCCAGTTTATAGAACCGCTGAATATCCAAACCATTAGGAATGACCAAAATTTGGTCAACATCAATACCATATAATTGGGCAAGCTCCTCTTGGCGCAAAGTGGATACGACCACTTGAACCGCTTTCTGCCAGGGCTTTTTCAACAAATCCCACGGGTACCCAAGATGAAGTTCTTTCTGATAGCGCGGTGTAGTCCAGGCTAAATCGTGATGCCACAAGATCAAGGGAGATGAGAGGCAAGTTCGACTCAATTTTTCCAAGGCAGCAGTGAGAGGCAGGTTTTTGTTCAACGAAGCGATATTATGAGCGATAACTAAATCTTCCCCCGCTGTATTTGCCTCGAGTGTTTCGAAAAGCTGTTCGACCAGCGTATAAAATTCGTCGGGGACGATGCCCTGGTCTAATTGTTTTTTAACTGCCAGGATATCCGCGTGGCGCGAATCCATCAGCGGGATATGGGTAAACCGAATCCGCGGGTCGATCTGTTCACCCCGGCCTGCCATAATAGTCACGCGGTGACCCGCATCCGTCAATAGACGGGCATGATGTGCCATCACGCTTTCTACACCCCCTACCACCGGTGGTGATGAATAATGTAACAGGGTTATTTTGAGCACAATAACCTCTTTTCGGCTTTATCCCCTTTGAGCGACTTTTTAGGTTGCTTCGCGGGAGGCATGAATAGCTAAGTCGATATATATCGCCGAAGACCACCCAAACACCGATGCCGCGTTGGGGGGATTGGCGCCCGTTTCGGGGTGATAATACTCATAGATATCCTTCTGAGCGGATATCAATTCCAGGGTCTTGCAGCGCAATTGATTCGCTAATTCAGCATACCCTGAATTGTGTAAACCTTCAATTAAAAGATAATTAACGTTCACCCAGGTAGGACCTCGCCACATTTGCATCGGGTTATATTTGGGATCATCCAGCGCTACAGTCGGCACCGGGAAACGCGGCCAAAACTCGTGCGGATTGGTAAGGTGATCGATAAGACATCCAGACACCTTTTTGGGCAAGCGACCGGTAATTAGTGGAAACAAATTGAAGGGTGTGCGCACCCGCACTGGCTGCCCATTTTTTAGCGCCCAAAAAATACCTGACTTTTCGTCCCACATCCAACGTAGCATGAGCCGAACCATCTCCCTTGATCTTTTTGCCCACATCGTCGAAGCCGTATCCTCGCCAATCTCTCTGGCTATGCGGGCGAGGTAATCTTGCTGCAGGCATAGATAGGTGTTCAAATCGGGAGATTCGACTGGCATTCCTTCATCCCATAATGGACTATCATCCAGCCCTGAAGAAAAGGGGTGCAGATACTCACATAGTCCATTTTTATCTAAATCATTCTTTTCGAACCACCAATTATTCCAGCGAACGATTGGCTCATAAATTTCATCGAGAAATTCACGGTCACCATCCTGTTCGAATAACTTCCAGGCTGCCCAGGCGATCAGCGGTGGTTTGGTTACATCGCCTTCGACCGGAAAGGTGAGATGGGTTACCGTCCCTTCATCATAAACGGCATCGGGAATCATGCCATCATCCCGCTGGTGATCTAATAATATCCGTAGTTGGTCTTGCGCTAAGCGGGAATTCACATGCCGATAAGCGATGGCATGAAAAAAGGCATCCCATTGCCAAACCCCAACATAGTGAACCTTCGAAGGGGTCATTGCCTCGCGGGTAGTGTAAAACCGGGTCGAAATCAACCCAGCCCCCATCACCCACCAGGCATAATAATATTGAGCCTGGTACTGTGGTTCGACTTGTGGGGCAGCAGCAAACCACTCATGCCATTTCCGGGCAGAAGCTTCGATGACAGCATTTACATTCGGGATATAGCGATTGAAACCCAAGCGGGGAGTAATATTCATTACCAAAGCCGAATTTTCACAGGCTTCCAAGTTAAGGAATATACGATGGGCTTCAGATCCCTCCGGAATGATATGGTGAGATAGGATTTTTGCATTCGTAGTGTATGCAAAATTACGTCTAATCTCGCCGGTTAATCGCAAAACACCGCCCCAGCGGTCGGGAGAGGCTTTATCCAGTGAGGCTTTGAAAGTGACCCCGCACTTCCCTTGCGGCAGTACGATCATGAATGTCTCGGTATCCAAAAACAGCATGGTGAAAATGCCAATAACCGTTTGGAAGACAAGGCAATGAGGGTATGTGGTGATTTCAAAAGGAATTGGATTGCCATTCTCATCGGTGAATTGGAAATCATCCACAATAGGAGGGCGTTGCCGATAGGCAGATAGCTGCCCTTCCCGTTTAAACCAGCGCTCCGCCAGGCGGATCGACAAACGATGATCGGTGTTGAATACCAGCAATCGCGAACCGCGGTCGCTGAAAGGGATCTTATTCAGATCCAGCCGATTTTTTAGCAAGTTGAGAT
>JBDKUB010000067.1:0-1780 GCA_039679915.1 Anaerolineaceae bacterium | reverse complement strand
TTAACCTGGAAAACAGCGCCAAATAACTCGGACCTTTCGCGAAGACCTACCAAGCCATAATGCGAACCCGGTTCCACTCTATTTGGATCAAAACCGATTCCATTATCTTGAACAACGATGGATAGATTTCCATTTGATACCAACAATGTGAAATCGACATGAGTTGCCTTGGCATGTTTTACGATATTTTCAAATACTTCATTGACTACCCGATAAATTTCATTTTCCATATCATGGGTAAAAAAAGGGAAAGTATCAGGAATCAATTGTGTTGTAACAAAATCACCTCTTTCGGACGCTTCTTTTATTGTTTGACGAATGGATAGGAGTAATCCCATCTCTTCAAGTGGGGTTGCTCTTAAAGCTTTAATGGCTCTTCTTGTTTCATTTAATCCTGACCGTGCTTGTTCAGTTATTTTTTCCAATTCTAATTGAACACTTGTTGGATTCTTTTTCCAAAGAATGTGAAATGCTTCAAGGTTGATAATTAAGCCGCTTAATGTATGTGCCAACGTATCATGTAATTCTCGCGATAATCGATTTCTTTCTCTGGCGGTCGCCAGTGCATCTTGAGTGGAAACGTAATTACTCAATTTTTGATTGGCGCTTTGCAAAGAGAATCTTAGCCTTCTTTGTTCTGACATAATGCGCGTGATGATGTAGCCGACAAATCCATATAGAAAACTTCTTCCCAACAAGAAGGAACTTCCCAATCCAAATTGAAAAGCCGGCGCTAAAGCTACAAAAGCATAAAAGGATAATTCCAAAAGGGTAATAAATAGAATTAATAATACGGTATAGGTAAATTTATACTGCCAGCTTGTAATGATGACTGGAATGAACAAGAAGAAAAATAGCTGCCAATTTCTTGATTCAGCATCAATAATAAGCCCGCTGTTTTGCCGGACAATGGTGAGTACATCATGACCGATGACGATGATTAATATCTGGATTATTACAGCGATTGGAAGGTAAAAATTTCTGAACCAATGCTGAAATTGGGAGAAAATTAAATAGGTAAGGAGTATGATTAATACAATTGCAAGGAAAAAATAGACCCGGTTGCCCTCTGATTTTTCCATTAACCAAACGGATAGAATGGGAAATCTTCCTCCCAGCGCGATTCTCGATCTAATAACACTCATAAACCAATTCCAACCCATAAGAGCAATTTGTATTATTACAAAAACTCTAAATAATGGAAGAATCCCTGGTTCAATGGATGGAAATTTGGAATTATTTTTCATCATTGAAGTAGTTTATCACGGTTGGTTTTCTTCAAACAAATGACAGTAAACATCAACCTGCATGACCCGAAACATGTCTTCAGTCTCCATTCGTTCGATAAATAACTTGCTAATAAATAATTAGGTAATTTTTGCATCTTGACTTTTGACCAAATGATTATGTTTGATTTTCGGCGAGTCTTTTCGGCATCCAGAAGATCATTAGTACCGTGGCGATCAAAGCCATTACTCCGCCAAAGAAGAATGGTGCAGATGGACCAAATCCCTGCCAGCTGCCAATACCTTGCCATAGAATGCCAGCGATGAAGGAAGATGGGAAAGCTAGCAACCCAATCACTGCGTGATAGGTACCATAGGCGGTCCCACGCAAGTTTTCGGGCACTAGGTCGGCTACCATGGCATTGGCTGTCCCAAAGGATAAACCGAAATATAGACCATAGGCGATATAAAGCACCCACACATGCCAGGCGGAATGAGCCAGGGCAAAGCCAAAATAAATAGCAGCGTACACCAACCATCCCCCAATGATCAGT
>JBDKUB010000034.1:0-9682 GCA_039679915.1 Anaerolineaceae bacterium | reverse complement strand
TTATTCCAATAAGCGAATTTCAATCTCTGGGTATCGCCGTCGTAATATTTCTCGTCGTAGTAACTTATATAGATATTACCAGCAGCGTCCATATCGATTGAGGTAAATTTGCCTACTTCTTGAAGTGTATCAACCGTTTTCGTTATCCATCGGGTGCCGTCGAAATTAGCCAGCATCAAATCTTTATCGGTGGCATTATAGTAGCTGATATAAGGCAAATTACTGGCAGGTGAAATAACAATATCCGGATACAGCCCCATATTCTTATCCTTTGTATTATCCACCGTCGTATGCACCCAATTACCACCGGATAATGTGGCGTATTCTAAATCTCCTGCACCGATATCATAATATGCCACATGCGGTACATTCCCCCAGTCCACAGCAATTGAGGAATAAACTCCCACATCTCCAGTGCTGGAAATGACGCCGGTCACCCATGTACCCCCGGTGTTGGTAGCGTATTTGAGATCATCGCTGGTATCGTCCATATAGCTGATGTGGGCTCGATTACCGTTATCCAAAGCCAAAGCTGTGGATAAGCCCACATCCCGCTGCGAATCGATGCTGCGAGTCTGATATTCCTTTTTAGCTGTGTCATAATACAATTCTTTATACAGCCCATCTGCCAGGTCCATGTAGGCAACCCGAAAACGATTATTAAGACTTGCATCAGCAGCAATCGAAGTATAGTAACCATCGTTATTATTTGAATCAAAGGTTTGCGTCGACCAGCTACCTTCACTGAGAGTGGCTACTTTTAAACGACGGTTTTTTCCATCGAGATAGCTGATAAAAATATTTTTTCCCTTTTTAGCGATCGAGGAATAAGTTCCGGTTAAAAGTCCTGTATCGACGGTGGTTTTATTCCAGGTCCAATTTTCCGGTTTATCATCCTTTATCTTTGCGGTTACGTACTTTAATGCCTTACAGATATTGTCAGTTAAAGGTCCCTGGCAGTAACTGATGTGAACGTTCAGATTATTATCGACTAAGATCGATGTATAACCGCCGACGTTACCCGAGGCATCGGGATAAGCAAAACGCCAGTTATTGCCTTCTTTGTAAACATAGCGTAGGTTATCGTGATCTTCTTCGATAAAGCTCATATGCGGGCGGTTCAAATAATCGAACGTGAGGGAAACATATTTCCCTTCTTTGTAATCGGTCCTAACTTCTTGAACGATCTCCGTACTCCAAACCATTCCATTAAAAGAGGCATATTTGAGTTTTTCCCGATATTCACCCGCATCTGGGTACCAATAACGATATAAGTATGCAATATGAGGATTGCCATATCCATCGAGTGCGATTGAAGAATACTGCCCGACATTATCCACAGTTTCGGTGGGGATATTCAAGGAATTGCCAGAATCGGCTTGCAGCAGCGTATTCAGCCAGGGCTTCGGCTTTGGGAGATCTTCTTCATTCAAACTAATGGGGGGAACTTCTCCGGCTGAGGTAGTGCCGGGGGGCGTATCGACCGTGTAGATATCCCAACCGCCGGCGCCAACTTTATGGGCATATTTCAAACAACCGTGCAAAGAATCATAATAGCTGATATGGATATGGTCCCCGTTCAAGGCAATCGAAGTATACTGCCCAACATAGGAATTACCGTCCACCATTTCAGATTGCCAAGAATTCCCATCGAAATAGGCATAATAGAGATGTTCGCCACCATACGCCACATGCATCCGGTTAGAAGCGTCTATCGCCATGCTGCGATCGCCCATATTCCAAAACGAACGAGAATAATCCACCCGCTGGATAACCCAAATGTCCATTCCACCGTCCGTGTCTTCTACCTCGGATTTAACCGAAGCGCCCTGAGCAGCCGTAACTATAACACCGGCAAGAGCAATCACAACCAGTATGGAAAGGAATAATCCATACTTGGCGAACTTTCCTGGATGAAGTTTTTTGGGGGGAGGCATCAAGCTGGTTAGATTTCGAGTTTTCGACATGATATTTCTCCTGTGTTTGATTGCTTCATAATCAAACGCGATCGATTGGCTTTTTTTCAAAACCTGCCAAAGTATAGCACGAACCAAGCCTTGTGAACGGTATCCTTAAAAAGGTCTAATTATCCCTTAACCCGTATATAAGTCAGGTAAAATAAATCATCATGACCCGCTTTCACGATCTAACCAATATCTGGAACACCATCAAAGAGATGGATCTAAAGCCATACCGGGCAGAGGCGCAAAGGGGAATCCGAATTGCCGTTGCCGGCAAGTCTGGAAGCGGTAGACACAACCTGGCAGATCAAATGCGGCGAGACCCAGCGCGCCCGAGTGTGGTCACCGTTTCACCTGTTCTCATATTGGACCTCGATCATATGGATGAGGCATTTCAGAGAGGCAGCCAGGCAGATTTGATTATCCTGATGATGGATGCCGGGCAGATCGACATCATCACCGAAATTCAACTGGCGCGCCGCTGGTTAAATACCGGTAAAAAAATGCTGGTTGTGATCAATCAAAAAACCGATTCTAGCAACGTCGAATCCGTTACGCCCAGTGTTTCTTTGGACCCATGGGGCACTTGGGGAAAAAAGCACGTGCTGGCTGGTGATATAGAGGATTCGAACTTCATTACACAAAAATTTTGCGCGTTAGTCGTCGAATTGGTTCCCGACCTTTGGCTGGCATTAGGGCGTTACTTTCCATTGTTCCGCATCCCCATTGCTAAGCAAATGATCAACGACACCTGCCTTTCTAATGCGACCTATGCCATCAGCACCAGTCTTGCCGAAGTGGTCCCGGTGCTGGATATTCCGCTCAATGTGGCTGACATGTTTGTATTGACGAAAGCTCAGGCTTTTTTGGTGTACAAGCTTGGGCTGATGCTGGGGTTTTCCTTCGAATGGCAGGATTACATCAAAGAATTCAGCGGGGTTTTAGGAGGCGGCTTTTTTTGGCGACAAATCGCCCGCCAACTGGTCGGCTTGATACCGGCATGGGGCATCGTCCCCAAGGCAGCCGTGGCTTATGCCGGCACTTATGTGGTAGGATATGTAGTGTTGCAATGGTACCTCACAGGCCGGCATATCTCTCGCAAGCAAATGCGCGAGCTTTACAGCAATGCTTTTGCCCAAGGTAAAATTCTTGCAGATAATCTGATAAAACGTCTGCCCAAACCACAACCTAAAAAGAAGCCGAAAAAAGCGCTTCCCGCCCCCCGAAAGATAACCCGCTGTCCCCGCTGTGGTAAGCGCCTGGCAAAAGGAGCGTCCTTTTGTCCCTATTGTGGAACAGACGTGATTCACAAATGAGCAGGGTTTTCTTGACAATCGTTTCACATATGGTAAAATAACCGTCGCCCATTGACAATTGAAGATGAAGGCCGAGATAGCTCAGTTGGTAGAGCACATGACTGAAAATCATGGTGTCGCCAGTCCGATTCTGGCTCTCGGCACTCTCGGCCGGTTCAGGCTGACAAGGCGGGCATAGTTCAGTTGGTAGAACGTCTCCTTGCCAAGGAGAAGGTCACGGGTTCGAGTCCCGTTGCCCGCTCTGCATAAGCAAACGGCTGATCGCAGATAGCTGACCAAAAGTTGTTTGCATCGGTCGTTTTTCGATTAAGGCGACGTGGCCAAGTGGGAAGGCAAGGGTCTGCAAAACCCTGATCACGGGTTCAAATCCCGTCGTCGCCTCAAATAAGTCTCTTCGATCAGTGACTCAACACAGAAATCGACTGCTCATCGGCATTCGATATAAGTCGACCATATTAAAACCCAATTGCGTACGAATCACCCTCTCTCGCCTATCTCAAATCAAGGTTGGGGCGGCAAGATGCTTTCCGGTGTTGGCGTTTCTTCGAAACCCTCTGGAGTAGGTGTGCTGGTTGTATAGTAACTCGATTCCCAAGGATATAACTTGCCCGGCAATCCATAAAAATAAAGCTCGATAACACGGCGAAACATAGGCGCGGCGTAATCGGACCCTTCTCCAGCGTTTTCGGCGATTACCGCAACAGCAATATCCGGTTTATTGGGTTTTTCCTCAAAGGTGTAGCCCGCAAACCAGGCATGTGGCTTTCCAGAACCAGATTCGGCCGTGCCAGTTTTTCCCGCCACCTTGATGTCCAATCCGGTAAACCGGTGCCAGGCAGTGCCAAATGGTTTTGTGCTGGCAACCACACCATACATGGCTTCCTGCAAGGTCGTTAAAGTTTCTTGGCTGATTGGTAAAGTGCCATCTTTTATTGGGGTAAATAAATGGGATTCTTCCCCTTCTGGCGAGCTGATCTTTTCGATAAGTTGCGGCTTATATAAAGTTCCCCCATTTCCTACTGCAGCTACGAATCGCGCTACTTGTAAAGGAGTCACCAACAATGACCCCTGTCCAATCGCCAAATTGGTTGCATCGAGCTGACTGGCTGGTACCGGTACTTGCCCAGATTCTTCGTCAATGCCCTCTATACCGGTGACCGCACCTAAACCATATCCTTTTGCCATATCCGATATGGCAGTGGTATACCCATTATTAAATAAGGTCAAACCAATATGCCAAAACCAAGGATCACAAGACCGGATCAAGCCCTCAGGTAGAGTGAGCAAACCACTGGGAATGGTTTTACCATCCTGCAAATAATGATCATAAGTCCAATCAGTCAAAGTGACCCCGGGTAATTCTTCAAAGAAATAACCGCACTGATAGGTCGATTGAGGGGTAAATTGCTTCGTTTCCAAAGCGGCGGATAAGGTAATGATTTTAAAGACTGAGCCTAAGGGATACATCCCTTGCGATGCCCGGTTGATCCACGGCTGGTCGGGGTCGTTGAATATCTCGGTCAATTGGGTACTGCTGTTGAAGTTGCTGGGCTCGAAGGCATTGGGGTCGAATTTGGGGGAGGATGCCATTGCCAAAATCCTGCCCGTATCGCGTTCCATCACCACAATTGCACCGCGGAAACCAGAAATTGATTTTTGAACGCCTTCTTGAAAATCCTTATCCAATGTCGTGTAGATCGAATGCGCCGGTTCAGGTTGTATTTCTGCGAGACGGGTGACCGGCTGCCCCTGAGAATCGAACACATACAGAGCGCCACCCCGTTTCCCCGATAAATATTCCTCGCCCCATTTTTCCAATCCGGTTTGTCCTACCCTTTCATCCCGGCGATATCCTTTGCGCAGATACTCCTCTTCTTCATCAGCATGGATAGTGCTGACATACCCAGTAACATGGGGGGCTATGCCGCCATTATAGTAATAACGTGCTTTATACAGCTCCATCCGAAAACCGGTCAATCCTGATAAAACCGAGTAATATTTGCCCACCTCACTGGAAGGCGCTTCTCCTAATGGTAAATACCAATCCGAACCAGGTGGGTAAGTAGCAAAGCGTGCCTGTACATCTTCTGGTTTCAATCCAAGGAGGCGCTGAATAGCACTATAGACCGCCTCAGATTGATCTGGGTCTAACTGCCCGGGAATAATGCCAATAGCAGTGACTTCGGCTTGCGCCACCAAAGCCTTACCTGTCCGGTCATAGATATTACCGCGGGATGGAATATAGCGTTCCATCGCCAGATAGTTATCTCCGGAAAGTTCGGGTAGCACCAAGGTATCATCCCACTGCACCCGCCATTCCCCATTTTCACGGGTGAGGTTCATACTAGTGTCTCTTTCGATATCCCCAACCAGGGTGCTGTGCAGTACCACGCGATAACCTACCTGCCCACTTTGGGGGCTGATAGTCAATGAAGATAGGATTTCATAATCGATACCGCTTAATGCCGCCTCGGATGCAATGCTGCGATAATGTTTTTCGAAATCTTCTGCGGTCATTGCATCCTGACTGATCGAAGTAAGCTTGTCATACATACCCGCATAATCTTCAGATTTCCAGGCGTCCAGGTATGCCCTGGCGGTCGTGCCCGGATCCGGAGCGCTGGTCGTATTGACCGATGGCTCTCCCAGCGTGGGTGTTAATTCCACGGTAGGCGTGGGATTCGACTCTGTAAATCGTGTACAGCCAAAAAGCAGAAATAGCAAGCTAAGAATAAGCCAACGACGAATTTTCATCTTTGTTTATATAAACGAACTCCTGATAAAATTTTTGCATATACAGGGCAATGATAGCCAAGCGCCTGCTGGCAAGCCGCGGTAATATCCGTAGGCGGTGTTTCATCCATCTGCATCATCAACCGAGTCAAATGGCATAGAGGTAAACCCATGACATTGGCATAACAACCCTGTAACCGCTCTACCGGTTTAAATACGGGATGTTGAATAGCATATGCGCCCGCTTTATCCAAAGGATCACCTGTAGCCACATAAGCTTCGATTTCTTCATCGGAATAATTGCGCATGGGTACATCGGTGATGCAGACATCACTTAATGGATTAATATCGCCTATGCGCAATACAGCAACTCCGGAATACACCCGATGGACGCGCCCTCTCAACCAGTACAACATGCTCCTTGCTTCCAAAGCATCCTGGGGCTTCCCTAAGATCAGCTCTGCGCCATTCTCTCGATCGACTACCGCGGTGTCAGCCGCGATCACCAAATCCCCCACATTCCCATGGGCTGCCCCCGACTTCGTCTTTTCTTGCGCTAAACGTAAAACATACTCACTGCTTCTCTCAGAAGGTAAGGGATGCTCATTCACTTCACCCATAACCACCTGAAAAGACCATTGGCTCAGGTTAAGTAGTTCCCTACGTCGCGGCGAATTCGATGCTAATAGTAAACGCATTTTTTTATTCTAACACAGACGACTTTAGTCTTTTCGATTTTCTATGTGTATACACACCATAGTTAATAAACATTAACCCTTTACTCATATTCTTCCAAACCAATTTCCCCATTGTTAGGTTTGAAATTTACATTCTTGAAATTAATATTCCAGTGAGTTTGATTATAGGCTAATCGCTGATTCGGTGACAATCCAAATTATTCAGTGTTGAACCATTATCACCTTGCAAGCACTTCTCGATACGATTGGATGGTTTTTGCTACGCTTGCATCATCAATCCAATAATGGAGGACCAACCGAAAACCGCGGGTAGATACAACGCTCACTTTCACCCCTTTTTCTGCCAAACGAGCGGCTGTTTCTTCGGCATCGAATGGAATACTGTCGCTCAACTTACAAAAGACCATATTGGTATGGGGCGTGCCTGGGTCGAGTACCAATCCGTCAATCAATTCCAATCCTTGAGCTAGTAGCCGGGCACGCTGATGATCTTCTGCCAGACGATCCACCATGGTTTCCAGGGCAACAATACCGGCGGCTGCCAGAACACCCGCCTGGCGCATCCCGCCGCCGAGCTGCTTGCGAATCCGTCGGGCGCGTTGGATAAAATCTGCATTGCCGCACAACACCGAACCTACCGGCGCACACAATCCTTTGCTGAGACAAATACACACCGAATCGGCTGGTGCAGCCAATTCTGCAGCACGCAATCCTTGGGCAGCCGCGGCATTGAATAAACGCGCCCCATCGATATGCAGCTTTATTCCATGTTCATAAGCCAGTTCGCCAACCGAACGGGTATAACCTGCGCTCAACGCCGAGCCGCCACAGCGGTTATGTGTGTTTTCAAGGGAAATCAGGCGCGTCGGCGGGCAATGAATATCATCCGAACGAATCGCATGGAGGATATCCTGTAAGTCCAAACTGCCATCCGGTTGGTTGGGAATCTGCCGCGAATGTACACCGCCCAGTGCTGAAATTCCTCCCGCCTCGAACAGCACGGTGTGCGCTCTATCACCCAGAATGACTTCATCCCCGCGCCCACAATGGGTTAATATGGCTGCCAGGTTACTCATGGTGCCACTTGGCATAAATAGACCGGCTTCTTTGCCAAGCATATCGGCTGCTAAAGCCTCCAGCCGGTTGACGGTTGGGTCTTCCCTATAAACATCATCGCCCACTTCTGCTCGTGCCATGGCTTCGCGCATCGCGGGCGTGGGGCGGGTTACAGTATCCGAACGTAAATCAATGTATTCCATGGAAGTTTTCTCCTGATGATTTGGTTCTTAGAGATAAAAGAATATTTTCTAATTCAGTAGGAAGCGGGGCTTTGAATTTTCTCGGTTGATCTTCACCAGGTAAGCAAATCGAAATTTGGACAGCATGCAAGAAATGACGCTCAATTGGCAGACTCGCATGTTTATAGCCATAGGTGGTATCGCCCACTACCGGGCAGCCGATAAAAGCCAGGTGCAACCGGATTTGATGGGTACGGCCTGTAATTGGATGTACTTCTAACAAAGTATGTTGGGAAAAATTCTCCAATGTATGATACTCGCTGGAAGCCTGCCTGCCTTTGCCGGGAGGCACAATCGCCATTTGCTTGTGGTGAGAAGTATCCCGCCCAATGCTGGCTTCGATTCGGCCGGTCGGAGTAGGCGGTTTGCCATCCACTAATGCCAGGTAAATCTTCTCTACTCGCCTGAGACGAAATTGTTCTTGCAGCCAATGATGAGCTGCATCATTTTTCGCTAATAAGATCAATCCCGAGGTATTCTTGTCCAAACGATGGACAACGCCGGGTCGTAATTCCCCATTGATCCCGCCTATATCCGGCGCATGTGCCAAGGCAGCATGCACCAGGGTGCCGCGGTCATGCCCGGCAGCCGGGTGCACCACCATCCCAGCCGGCTTATCAACCACAAAGACATTTTCGTCTTCATACACAATATTCAGAGGGATAGCTTCGGGCTGAAGATCCGTCTTCTCGACCGGAGGAATGGTCACCTGCAGGAAATCACCCGCCACGATGATCTGCCCGGGTTTGCGGGCTGGCAGTCCATTGACCAATACCTGTCCATTTCTGATCAATCCCTGCAGGCGGGAACGTGAAACTTCTTCGAAATGGGATACGAGAAATTTGTCCAATCGCTGCGGTTGGGATAACTCACATGATAACCGAATGACTTGCTCATTCATCAGGTTTTTTATCACCGCCAAGGATTGTTGACGAAGAATACGAATCTGGATTTGTCAGATCATTCTGTACCTGAGTTAGCTCGGATGGAGGGCTGTTCAAGGCAGCCGCTGCTTCCTGTTTCTTCAATTCCTGCTCTTTGACCCACATCCCCACGACTAAAATTGCCACCCCAACGGTGATGCTTGCATCAGCAACATTGAAGACCGGAAAATTTCCAACAGAAATAAAATCGGTAACATGCCCATCGAAGCGAATGCGATCGATCAAATTACCCAGCGCTCCTCCTAACTGCATGCCCAAAGCCAGACGCAGCGCCCAATCTTTGCTCGAAATCTGGGGAAAGTAATAGATAATCATTCCCGCTACAACGATCGCTAATATCGAAAATACACCGCTTAGCCCTTGAAACATACCAAAGGCAGCGCCGGAATTCGTCCAATTCACGATGCGAATGTACGGCATCAGCCACTCCCAGGGTGACCATAGTTCGCTGTATTGTAAATTCGCTCTCACCAAACCTTTGGTTACCTGGTCGATCAAGATGATAACGGCAGTCAAAGTAAACAAATATAAATAATCGTACAGATACCTTTTCAACAGTTTCTCCATTTTCAAGAAGATAATATAAAACTATCTACCTGACAGTTTGCAAGTTGTCATTGCGAAAGAGCGAAGCGAATGAAGCAATCTTTCTAAAATATATCATTTTCTATGATTTAAAGTTTGCTTCGGGGCAAAAAACGCCCCTCGCAATGACGGATGATTAAAACTGTC
>JBDKUB010000305.1:0-4157 GCA_039679915.1 Anaerolineaceae bacterium | reverse complement strand
GAGGCGTCAAATTCATCTGAATGAGTTCGAATATTTGCTGTGCGGCTTGCTGAGCTAATGCCTGGCGCTCATCACTCTTCGCCAGAGCCGTACCGTTATAAGGCAAAGCCAGCCCAAAGGCTTCCATTAGGCAATTCATGGAATTGGCGGTGAACAAACCCGAACAAGAACCACATCCAGGGCACCCGTAATCTTCCAAAACCTTCAAGCGCTCTGCATCGATTTTGCCCACAGAATATGCGCCTACCCCTTCGAACACGGATATCAAATCGATTGCCTCCCCACCGGGTGTCCGTCCGGCGGGCATTGCACCCCCGGAGACAAATATAGTAGGGATATCTACCCTCAAAGCTGCCATGAGCATGCCCGGAACGATTTTGTCGCAATTGGGTATGCAGATCATGGCATCGAACTGGTGGGCTTCGACCATCGTCTCTACGCAGTCAGCAATCAATTCACGGGAGGGCAGGCTGTATTTCATTCCGGCATGACCCATCACAATTCCGTCATCGACTGCAATCGTATTGAATTCAAAAGGTATGCCACCAGCAGCCCGCACAGCTTCCTTGATCTGCCTGCCAAAATCTTGCAAATGGACATGTCCGGCTACAATATCAGCATACGAATTAACAATGGCAATGAAAGGCTTACCGAAATCCGCTTCTTTCAAACCCATTGCCCTCAGTAACGCTCGGTGAGGGGCTTTATCGAAACCTGTTTTGATCTTATCTGAACGCATCAAAAATACCTTCCTATAAACGAAAACCGGGGATGCTTTTTTCGGGCAGCCCCGGTCATTTTTTTTGATTAAGTCTTACTATCTTATTATCTCAACACTTCGGCTGCCCAATCTAAACTATGGTTCTCAATAATGACGATACCAAGAACCAATATCAAACCAAGCAATAGGGCAACTAAAGATATATTAATCATATTCATCAGATATTTCGTTTATTTATTGATATCAAGTTTAATAATAAATGAGAAATAAGTCTATTAGCAAACCTTCCAAATTTCCCCTTTTGTATTTGTAAAAAATCACAATCCAGACAAAATGTGGTGAATATCAGCGCGGACTGGTCATGCGAAAAATCCGCAGAGCCAGTTGAACGGCTAATCGATCCTCCGCCTTAGACAAATCTAAGCCGGTTATCTCGCTGAAACGGTCCAAGCGGTAAATCAGCGTATTGCGGTGAATATATAATGCTTCAGCCGCTTGTGATAAATTACTATTATGTTCGAAATATTCTTCCAAGGTGTGGATCATCTCGGCGGCATTCTCGTTAGCTAGCAGCGCCCCTAGGATTTCATCTTGAAAGGCAATTAGTTCCGGACTGTGTTCTAATTGAAACAGTAACCGATACACCGACATGTCGGAGTAATATAAAGGTTTTTCGGCTCTTAAGCGCCGCGCCATCTCCAGAGCTTGCCCTGCCTGCCGAAATGAAGTGCGCCAATTATCCAGGTCTTTTGCCGGGCTGCCTATACCACAACGAAGTTTCACCTGCGGATATTCTTTATGCGCCTGGTCGATGACCGAATCCGCCAATGCCAAACAAGCTTCGGGTCGTCCTGATTCGGATGTGATTTCATAGAAGCAAACCACTTCCGAAGCTAATCCATGGACGATAATCTTGGAGCCAGACCGCCCCACCTCCCCATTGATAATCGTCTCAAGTCGGCGGCGTGAGGGGCTTTCCGGGCTATCCCAAGAAAACCGCATTGCGATGTGAGGTTTATCTTTATCCAAGCCCATTGTCTGAACCCACAGGAGTGCATCGCGCGGACTAAAATCATCCTGCAGGAGCGCATGCAGTAAATCCCCTTTGAGTCGTTTCTCCGCTTCGCGAATGGCTTTATTACGTGCCATTTCCATAGCGCAAACCAACCCACCTTGCTCCGCCACCAGGTAATCCAGGGCATCCAAATCGCTGGAAAGAGCGACAATCGAAAGATAACCGCGCGCCACGCCGCTGACTATAATCGGAACAACCAACCGGGTTAGCCGCCCGGGAATAAGCTGCTTTTCGACGCCGGTCTGTTCGCTAATTCGTTTCCTATCCTGCAACGAGGCAGGTAATGTAGTCAGGCTGCGGAACTGCGCCAGCACATCTTTCCAGACCGCTGCTAATTCGTTGGATGGGCAATGCGCCAATATCTGTCCGCGTTTGTCCTGCAATAGTACACCTCGCCCGCATAAATGGGCAATGGCATCGACCAGACCTTTTAACCCTTTTCCCTCCGCTTCCAATTGAGAAAGCTGGGCATAAATGCGCGAGCCGCGTTCCACCATACCCAGGCGCTGATTGGTCAGGGTTGTCAACAGGCGGCGCTGGACTTCCCGGATATGGCCTACGCTTTCAGGGATTACGACCACCGCCATGGATTTTGGGAAATCCATGGCTTCGTCTGAAATTTCGCCATATATCAAAATACTGCTGGCGCCTTTTACTTCGGCTTGAGTAACCAACGAATGGTTAATCTGATCGGCGCTCAATAAAAGAATATCTCCCTCCTGCACTTCCGTAATCGAAGTAACCACCCACTCCACATCGCACGATGAGTCACTTTCCTCATTTAGCCAACGTACCGTAGCGGGGAAGCAAATCCGCAGCAACTCATTCAACGAAAGTCCGGGTTCCGCCAAGGCTACTCCTGTTTTTGACAGGGATACGATCCCAAAACACGCATAAATTCAGCGATTTCACCCAAGTGCTCAAGAGCGCGGGCGCAATTTTTGTTTTCAACATGTCCGATAAAATCAATATAGAATAGATATTCCCATGGCTTTCCAGAAATCGGACGCGATTCGATTTTGGTCAAATCGATATCTCGTAAGGCAAAAACACTCAATGCCTTGAACAATGAACCAGGCACATTGGGTACGCTAAAAACAATCGTCGTTTTGTATTTTTGCTCTTCTGGCTGAAAAGCTACATCGTTTCGTTGAGATAATACCAGAAACCTGGTGAAATTTGCCAGGTTATCTTCCATTTCACGGACGAGAATTTCCAATCCATAGACCTCACTGGCATGAGCAGATGCCAGGGCAGCGGATTGCCGGTCTTGATTATCGCGTATCAAACGTGCGCTGCCAGCCGTATCTACATCGATAATCTTCTCCAATCCTAAACGATTCAAATTGGCTTCGCATTGTGCCAATGCCTGTGGATGGGAATAAACTCGACGGATCTCTTCCAATTTCACGCCGGGGAGTGCCAGCAAGCAATGGCTGACTCGCAAATGATACTCTCCGATGATATGCAACTGATGCTTGAGCAATAAATCATAATTTTGGTGAATACTGCCGGTCAGTGAATTCTCGATCGGCAACATGCCATAGGTTGCTCGATTTTCTGCAATGCCGGCAAAAATATCCTCGAATGTGGTGCAAGGCAAGGTGCTTATGCCTTTACCAAAAAATTCGATGGCAGCCTGCTCGCTATACGCGCCTGGTTCCCCTTGAAATGCGACAATGATTGGACTTTGGGATATGGTAATAGGCAAGGTAGGCATAACCACCAGTTCTCGCTTTCTAATCCTATTCGAATAAGGTAAACCCGAGGGTAAAGGAAAATCCGACCCGCGAACAATTTTGATTCAATCTATTTTAACACTGATTGCAGATAAAAGTTAGGTAATAAATAATAGAATGTGTTGATTATAGTTCTACAACTCCCTTATCCAATAGAAGCTAGTCATTCCGAGCGAAGCGAGAGGTCTTTGCATAATTGTGTTTAGATGTCTCGCTTCGCTCGACATGACATTTATGGCTATTTGGACAGCCTCTTATATTTAGGGAAAAACGACTAAAGTCGTCACTACGATTTCATTTTCTAACCTCACCCCATCCCTCCTCGTAAGTGGTGAGGGTGTGAGGGGGGGAATTAAATACATCAAGAATCATGTATGATTGGGTACCAGTGAACTCATAATATATTTTCCTGGCTAACTTGAAAGCGCCAGGCTGCAATACAAAAAAATAAGATGGTGTACCCAAGTAATGCTGCCACAGGCAATAGCACAGAGCTAAAGCCCAAGCCGCGAATGGCAATATTTTCAAAACCGTCCATCGCCCAGGCAATTGGTGAAACATGCCCAATCGCTTGAAAGGTGGGACTGGTAAACTCCAAGGGCACCCATGCCCCTCCAATTCC
>JBDKUB010000577.1:0-2499 GCA_039679915.1 Anaerolineaceae bacterium | reverse complement strand
ATTCCCTCAGCCGAATCTGAAACAGATCGAAATCTCGGGCAACATAAGTGTTCGGGAAGATAGCTTGGGCTTCTTCCAACACATCCCGTTCGCGGTAACGGCGCGAAATATGGGTCAGGATGAGGGTTTTCACTTGGCTGCGGAGGGCTAATTCGGCAGCTTGTTTGGCTGTCAGGTGGGCAAATTCGCGCGCCATATCGGCTTCCACTTCCAGGTAAGTCGATTCGATTACCAGTGTATCGGCATTCTGACAGGCTTCGGTTAAGTTATCGGTTTGTCCCACATCGCCAATATGAACAAGGCGTGTTCCGGGGCGCTCATCACCCAAAACCTGGCCGGGATCGATAATCCTGCCGTCAGGTAACGTCACCGTTTCCCCATTCACCAAATCTCTGCGCCAGGTACCTTGAGGAATGCCCAAAGCTTCGGCAGCGTCAGATAAAAAAGGGCGACGCGATTTTTCTTCGAATAAAAATCCATAACAATCCGCGCCGCGGTGATATACAGGGATGGCAGAAATTGTAAAATCCCCTGCTTCAAAAAATATGCCCGGGTGTAATTCGATCAACTTAATATCGATGGGCGGACGTGTGTTTCGCAGCACGACCCCAAAAATTAAATCGTGGATGCGCTCAAGAGCAGCCCGGCCTGCATAGATTTCCAGGTCTTTGATGGCTTCCCAACGCATATATGTCGAAAGCAGCCCGGCTAAACCCAGGATATGATCCAAATGTCCATGTGTCACCAGGATGCGGTTGAGGCGTTTGAAGCCTAACCCTGAATGCAAAATCTGCCGTTGAGTGCCTTCCCCACAATCTATCAGGAAACGATACTCATCGTGCAGAACGACCTGAGAGGATAACCCGCGATGAACGGATGGCGCCGAGGCGGAAGTGCCCAGAAATAGGAGCTCGAACATACGCTCGCTATTGTACCTCATATCCCTGTTTATTTCTCTCAATGAGGTTTCTTCAAGAAATCGGGGTGAACAGACCATTTGTGCTATAATGCCCTCCAATCGATACTATCAAAATATTTTGATTCTGGCTCTTGATAAATCATTATGGCGCGCAAGCAACCCAAAACCAACTCAAAAAAAACAGCACCCCGTAATAATAAGAGGAAAACATCTAAGACATCGATCCCCGAAAAACCCTCTTCTAAACGACGGGGCGTCAATAAAGAATCGGCCTCCGCAAAACCGCATTCTCACAGCACCCCGGAAAAGCAAGCCCGAGTGAGCCGATTATCCCTGGAGCGAAAGATCGATCTCGTCGGCATCGGGATGGCATTCATCGGATTGCTTACTCTGCTCAGTCTGGTCTCCGCCAGCCAGGGCAGCATTACCGGAGATTTAGTCGAATTCTTGCGCCATGGTTTCGGTTGGGGGATGTATTTCTTTCCTTTAGGATTATTGATGATTGGCATATGGTTGGTACTGCGCACTTCCGAGCGTCTGCCACGCATTTCTCTAGAACGCCTGATAGGCATAGGGTTGTTCTTCATCAACCTGCTGGCATGGTTCCATTTTTTTCTATTCCCCGAAAGTCGAGAATTATCCCTTCAGCTCGCAGATCAAGGTAAGGGTGGGGGATATGTGGGTGGGTTGATTTTGAATCTGCTATCTTCCGCATTAGGAATTGGTGGGGCTCTTATCGCATTGTTGGCTTGGTTTTTAATTGCCCTCATCATGATATTCGATGTTTCTGTCGTCGACCTTTTCCGTTGGATTTCACCGTTAATCGAAAATTTGCAAGAGGCATGGCGAGAACGAAAAATACGCCGCTCTATAGCTGCCTCTACACAACCGATTTCTGAATTCACCACCCTATCTCCTCCTACACCGCTATCAGGTACGATCTCTACCTCCTCCAACCAACCAACGACAGGTGAAATTTTTTCTACCAATTATCCTATACAACCCACTGCCCCTCGTGAATGGGTGCTTCCGGTTATTTCTGAAATTCTAGAATCAGGCAGGAAAATCCAACAAGACGATGAATACGATCAAAATCGAGCCAGGGTCATCGAAGAAACCCTGTCGTCTTTTGGCGCACCCGCCCGGGTGGTAGAAATTAGCCGTGGACCGGTAATCACCCAATTTGGAGTCGAGCCAGATTTCATCGAGAGCCGAGGCGGGCGAATGCGCGTCCGGGTCGGTAAAATTGCCTCCCTGGCGGATGATTTAGCCCTGGCGCTTTCCGCCCGCACCATCCGCGTTCAAGCACCGGTGCCCGGCAAAGGCTATGTAGGTATCGAAGTGCCAAACGATGAGATCGGTTTGGTAGCTCTCAGAGATGTGGTCGAGAGCGAGGCATTTACGCGACTAAAATCACCCTTGCGCTTTGCACTGGGAGAAGATGTCGCTGGAAATGCCGTAGCTGCTGACCTGGCAGCCATGCCGCATTTGCTCATAGCTGGTGCCACAGGCTCCGGTAAATCGGTCTGCGTCAACTCGATTATCACCTGCTTTTTAATGCATAATACCCCAAACGATTT
>JBDKUB010000145.1:0-3683 GCA_039679915.1 Anaerolineaceae bacterium | reverse complement strand
AAACAAATTATTTATAAAATACTCCACCTCCTCTGAAAAATTCAGAGGAGGTTTTATTTTTGTTAGAGGAAGATATATATCATGAAAGTATATGACCAATTGAAATATTTTTCTTTGATAATATTCTGTTTTTTATTTCTCTTTAGTGGATGCACCCCGGAAAATTTGAATATCGAAACGACGGTAGAGGTTATAACGCAAAAAATAGAGAATACTGAATCATTTACGCAATCAAGAATAACCCTTGTCGATGGATTAAATCGGGAAGTTACCCTGGATAAGCCAGCAAGCCGAATCATATCACTAGCCCCCTCGAACACCGAAATATTGTTTGCCATAAACGCTGGGTCTCAAATGGTCGGGAGAGACACATTATCGGATTATCCTGAAGCCGCTAAGGAGATTTCTGATGTAGGGGGTAATTATGGCGAGTATGATATCGAAAAAATCATTTCACTCAATCCCGATTTGGTCATTGCAACCAATATGAGTCCGGTTGAATTGGTAACAAAACTGGAAGAATTGAATATCACCGTATATTATTTACCTGAACCTAAAAATATTGAAGGTATGTATGAAAATTTATTGACGGTTGGTCAATTGACAGATCACAATCAAGAAGCAGAATTGTTAGTGGAAGGATTGAAAAAACGCGTCGAAATAATCAACGATAAATTACAAAATATTCAAGAACGGCCGGTTGTGTTTTATGAAATTGATGGAACAGATGCCTCTGCACCTTGGACATCTGGAAAGGGAACATTTCTCGATACATTAATCAATATGGCTGGAGGAAAAAACCTGGGCAGTATTCTGGGTGTCGAATGGGCGCAGATTAGCATTGAAGAAATCATAGCCCAAGATCCAGATTTAATATTACTGGGAGATGCGATTTGGGGTGGTGTTACCGTGGATGACGTAAAATCACGGCCTGGTTGGGATGCTCTTACAGCAGTAAAAAATAATCGAGTATACGAATTCGACGATAACATCGTCAGCAGACCTGGACCTAGACTGGTCGATGGATTGGAAGCCCTTGCTAAATTATTACACCCTGAGGTGTTTCAACCCAATGATTAAACCGAACCTTACCGGTCATGAAAAATACTAGAAACACTTATTATATTTGTCTGATCATACTATTCATTACGTTTATTGCAAGCGTTGGAATTGGTTCGGTACCCATTTCTCCGATGATAACCGTAAGGTTGCTAACCAACCAAATCTTAGGAATTGGGGTTATCGATGATATACCTGCCACAATGGCTGATATTTTGATGAAAATAAGGCTGCCACATGCCATATTGATGTTGCTAACCGGGGCGGCATTATCGGGAAGCGGAGCAGCTTATCAAGGGCTTTTTCGTAATCCACTAGCGGACCCTTTTTTAATTGGAGTAGCCTCTGGAGCGGGTTTGGGTGCGGTTGTAGCCATGTCAATTAATTGGCCGACAAATTTAATCGGGATGAACACCATTCCACTCAGTGCAATTGTAGGGGCTATTATCACTATTTTTTTGGTTTATCAATTCAGCCGGGTAGGTAAAAGGTTACCAATGGCATCCTTAATTTTAGCTGGTGTTGCCATTAGTTCATTTACAAACGCCATCACATCATTATTGATGCTTCAGTCTAAAGAGGAAGTGCATAGAGCATTGAGCTGGCTTTTTGGCGGTGGAGCGGTGTCAGGCTGGCAGCCAGTCCTCGCTATGTTCCCCTATTTATTGATCGGCGCGGTTTGTTTGGTAATTTCTGGACATTCCTTGAACGTTTTACAATTTGGTGAAGAACAAGCTCAGCAATTAGGATTATCGGTGGATAAAGCAAAATTGTTGGTTATTTTTGCTGCCTCACTTACTACGGCTGCCGCAGTGGCTTTTGCAGGAATTATCGGTTTTATTGGATTGATTGTCCCCCATTTGATACGCTTATTATGGGGCACTGATTACCGGCACTTGATACCGTTGTCTATTCTGGGCGGAGGAAGCACACTACTGATTGCCGATTTATTGGCGCGCACACTTTTTGCGCCACAAATATTACCCGTGGGTATCGTGACAGCTTTAACTGGGGCGCCATTTTTTTTGTGGATTTTACGCAGAGTTAAAGCGGAGGGAACGTGAAATGACCAAGAAGATGATCGAAATCACCTCGCTGGATGCTAGTTATGCCAACAGACAAATTTTATATAATATTTCATTGGATATCAATGCGGGGGAAATATTAGCTTTGGTTGGTCCAAACGGTGCAGGGAAAACAACATTAATCCGCACATTGACCGGGGTTCTTCCTTATACAAGAGGGCGCATTAAGATTGATGGAACAGATTTTGGAACTTTGAACCATAATAAAAGGTCTCGTTATATAGCCGTCGTTCCACAAGCAAGAGACCTGCCACCATTTTTTACGGTATATCAGACAGTTCTAATTGGTCGAACCCCCTATCTTAATTGGTTGGGTCAACCGGGTGAAAAGGACCATCAAATTGTAAAAAATGCACTGAAATTAACCCAAATCGATGATTTAGCAGGCAGATTGGTTGGGGATTTATCGGGTGGTGAACAACAAAGGGTTTTGTTAGCGAGAGCGTTAGCACAGGATGCCTCGATCTGGCTGATGGATGAACCGACAACCAATTTGGATTTTCATCATCAATCCCATTTTATCGACGTAGTCAAGCGTCTAATTGAAGAAAAACAATTAGCGGTATTAATGGTCGTGCATGATTTGAACCTGGTTGGATGTTATGCCAATCGTGTGGCGATTATGCATCAGGGAAGAGTTTTCACTTGTGGAAAGCCCAAGGAAGTGTTAACTGAAGATAACCTAAGCTATGTTTTTAACGTGCCTGTACAAATTATTACCCACCCTGAGACTGGTGCACCAATTGTTTTACCAGATGGTCATAATGTATTAGAGAAAAATATTTTACAGGAAAGAAACTATGTCAATTGAACAATTAATCAAAAAGATTGAGCCACTTGATGAAAAGGCAATGAACCTTGCCCGCAGAAGACAAAATCAATTAACCAAACCTCAAGGAAGTTTGGGTAGACTGGAATCATTGTCTATTCAAATTGCAGGAATAACGGCTAACGCGTCGCCTCAGCTTGATAAGAAATTAGCACTTGTTATGGCTGGAGACCATGGTGTAGTAGAAGAAGGGGTTAGTGCCTATCCTCAGGATGTAACAACCCAAATGGTCGTCAATATCATACAAGGCGGAGCAGCAGTAAGCGTTTTGGCAAAACAATGTGGTGCACGAGTTTTGGTGGTAGATATGGGGATAAAGTTGGATATCAAACCAGACAATAATTTGCTCATCAAAAAAATAGCTAGTGGTACAGGTAATATTGCTCATGGACCCCCTATGACAAGGGAACAGGCGGTGGAAGCCATTCAAACGGGGGCAGAAATTGTAAGTCAAGAAATCGAGAACGGCATGGATGTTTTGGCTACGGGTGAGATGGGGATTGGCAATACAACCCCTTCCGCTGCTATAGCTGCAGTTTTAACCAACACTATACCCGAATATGTGGCTGGGCGAGGCACTGGGATATCTTATGTTGGGTTACAGAAAAAGATAAACGCTATTCGTAATGCAGTCATTATCAATAATCCAGACCCAAAGGATGGCATTGACATACTTAGTAAAATTGGTGGATTTGAAATAGCTGGATTGG
>JBDKUB010000472.1:0-1539 GCA_039679915.1 Anaerolineaceae bacterium | reverse complement strand
AATTTCATCGCGGAAAGTACACATGGAGCCTCATGTTTAGGCCAGCTCGCCGGACTGCAAGATAAGAAAGAAATGTATAAATATGCGGTTATAAACCTTGCCGATAAAGATAAAACTACACTGATTTTGGTTTCAAGACCTGAAACAACACCTCTGCTCGAGGCTGAACGTTCCAGCCGGGAATTGAGCGATTTAGGGATTAACAATCAGATTCTAATTATCAACGGGGTACTGGGTGAAGCATCTGATGATCTGTCGCAAAAAATATTATCCGGGCAGCAGCATGCCCTGGAAAACATGCCCCAAGGATTAGGGTTTAAGACCTATACTATCCCCCTGCGCTCCTATAACGTGTTGGGCTTGGATAAGATAAGGGCGTTTTTAAGCAGCGATGATTATATAAGTGCAGATATGGAAAGCAAATTAACGGATTCGAAATCAATAAACGTACTAATTGACGATATATACTCAGCCGGTAAAAAGGTCATTTTCACGATGGGCAAAGGCGGCGTAGGCAAGACTTCCGTGGCAGCCACGATTGCCGTGGCGCTTGCCAAGAAGGGTGTTAAGGTGCATTTAACTTCAACCGACCCAGCCGATCATCTAAGCTATGTTTTTGCCGGGGCAGAAAATATAACCCTTAGCCATATCGATGAAAAGCAGGAACTGAGAGATTACCAAAATGAAGTACTTGCCAAGGTCCGCGAAACCATGAGCGATGATGATGTTGCATATATTGAGGAAGACTTGAGATCGCCCTGCACCCAGGAGATTGCCGTATTCAGAGCATTTGCAGAAATAGTGGATAAAGCGGAAAATGAGATTGTTATTATAGACACGGCTCCAACCGGGCATACCCTATTACTTCTCGACTCAACCCTCAGTTATCACCGGGAGGTGCAAAGGACCAAAGGCGAAACCCCCATATCGGTGCAGAGATTATTACCAAGATTGCGGGACGAAAAACAGACTGAGGTAGTCATCGTTACATTGCCAGAAGCTACCCCAGTTTTTGAAGCGATGCGACTGAGCGAGGATTTAAGCAGAGCTGGTATTAATAACAAATGGTGGGTGGTCAATCAGTCGCTTTCCGTTGCGGATACAAGTAATCCAATGCTTGCCGCGCGAGCTGATGCTGAAAGAACTTGGATCGAGAAAGTGCAGCAAATTAGTGATGATAACTTCGTGGTTATTCCATGGTTACAGGAGCCCTCCATCCAAAATATTGGCGACTTTAAAGATTGAGGTGGATTTTATGATGATCATCAATTCGAGGTGCTGCGGGGGGATACTAAATGCTGCCAATCGCAGAACACGAAAAATGATATTGTAATTGATTTTCTTTATTTGGATTTGACTGTTTGCGAAGGTATGGTTAAACCTGCCAGACAAAATGCTGATCAAAGCGGCTATAAAAATGTTGAATTCAGGCTGGGAGAGATTGAACACTTGCCGGTAGCAGATGAATCAGTTGATGTTATAATATCAAATTGTGTTATTAATTTGGTCTTGGAAAAGCAGCAGGTTTTTAATGAATCA
>JBDKUB010000293.1:0-6718 GCA_039679915.1 Anaerolineaceae bacterium | reverse complement strand
ACCTGCCCGTTTAAAATCAATTCCAAACCTCCATTTAGTTGACCACGGCTGTCCCAAAGCGCTGTACGCAGTTCTTCTTTGCCTTGCAGGGTATATCGATCAAGCAATTCATAAATCGATGTGCCTGCCTGCACTTGTAGTTGAGGGTTAATGCCTTCGCTCAGTTTTTGCAGAAAACCCATCATCCTGACCGTAACTGAAACCGTATTATTTATCTCAGCAGCCATTTCCCTAATGTCTTTCTAAGAAAAGGATTGAATGCATAGAATTTATTTTTTTAACCGCTGCTTCATCAACCCTGGAATTTGAGCTGGGGTTTCGGCGATGGTGACGCCAACATTCTTGAGAACCTCGATTTTGTGCTGAGCTGTACCGCTGCCGGCTCGGATGATTGCACCGGCGTGACCAAAACGGCGCCCAGCCGGGGCGGCTAAACCGGCGATCAATGCTACAACCGGTTTTGTCATAGCTGCGATATATTCTGCTGCACGTTCCTCGGCAGCCCCGCCAATTTCTCCTACCAGCACAACGCCTTGAGTTGCTTCATCTGCCTCGAACAACTGCAAGGCATCCGTAAATTCTGTACAAACTACCGGGTCGCCGCCTATACCGATTGCGGCTGTTTGTCCCAAACTGGCATCGGAAAGGTTCGCAATTACTTCATACGAGAGTGTGGCGCTGCGCCCGGTCACGCCGATATTTCCGGGTTTGAAAATGCTTTCCGGCATAATCCCCAATTTACCAAAACCGGGAATATAGATACCGGGGCAGTTAGGGCCGATTACGGTGGTGCGTGCCAAACGCGCCTTGGCTTTGATCTCCATTGCATCTCGCATGGGAATATGCTCGGTCACGATTACGATAAGCTTCAATCCGGCGGCAATGGCTTCGAGTGCGGCGCCGCGTGCAAATGACGCTGGAACGAAAATGACTGAGGCATTGGCGTTGTGTTTTTCAACCGTCTCTGCAACGGTATCATATACCGGTAAACCTTCCACGATTTGACCGCCTTTACCCGGTGTGACGCCTGCCACTAAATTGGTGCCTGCTTTAATCATCCAATGAGCTTGGGTTTGTCCGACTTTGCCTGTAATTCCTTGAACGATTGCGCGTGTTTCTGGGTTGAGATAGATGGTTGCCATAGGTCATCCTAACAATTCTGCCAATTTTGCGACCGCACTTTCGGTCTGCACGCCCTGGGTAACATAGATATTGGGTTGTGATTTCAGCATTTCCCAGGCTTCTTCCTGCTGATTGCCAATGATTTTCACCACGATGGGGCGATTGCCGGAAATATTTTTGAGGGCATCGATGATTCCCTTGGCAGCTTCCACCATCCGGTTGATACCGCCGTACAAATTGATGATGGCGCCTCTTACTTGAGGGGGCTCCATAATCATCTCCAAAGCACCCTGAACGAGAGGTGCAGAAATACCCCCGCCGGTGTCGAGGAAATTCGCCGGTGAAAGTCCACTGCGTTTGAGAAGGTCAAGGGTTGCCATACCCAAACCAGCTCCACTGGTGATCACACCGATATCTCCATCCAATGGAACATAAGAAACACCCAGGTCTTTAGCCCGCAATTCGCGATCACTTAGAGATGCACGATACAACTCATTCAGTTGTGGCTGGCGAGTTATGGCATTGTCATCGATTTCCAATTTGCAATCCAGCAGGACAAAAGAGCCATTGGTCGTAAGAACCAAAGGATTTATTTCAAGGAGAATAGCGTCGATATCGATAGCAGCCCGGTACAACTGCACCAAGACTTTTGCCAAAGCATCGGTATCCAGGTTCAAATTTTTGGCTTGTCGAAGCCATTGACGTATGCGGTATATTGGCAAAACATCGCCTGGTTCTACGGAGAACTGCAGAATAGCTGCCTCATCTTTCTGGGCTGTATTTTCGATCTCCATGCCCCCCTGGAAGCTCAGGATGATATCGATCATATCCGTGGCTGTGTTGGCGACTACCCCGGCATAGATTTCACGCTCGATTGGCATTCTTTCTTCTACTAGAACGGTAGACACTCGATGACCCAGCAATTCACTGCCTAACAATGTTTCACATGATTGTTGTACCTGTGTCAGCGAATGGCATATTTTTACACCACCCGCTTTTCCACGTCCCCCCATTGGAATTAGAGCCTTAATAACACAGTCATAATCTAATGGTTTCGCTAATTCCAAAGCTTCTTCGATGGAATGAGCCACGTTTCCTTGCGGCGTTTGCAAACCATACGAGGAGAGGAATTGCTTTGCGATGTCTTCAGGAATGATCATTTAGAGACTCCAACATAATTTTCTGCCAGTTTTACGCCGATATCCAATGCTTGCAAGGCTACCGGAACGTTTCGTTCGGGTAAGCGGGAAGGCAGTACTTGTGCAATCGATTGCGGCTTTACGACCGCGGTAATCCCCGCCATGCTTCCAAGCGCAATGACATTGGCGACGATGCGTTTATTCAATTTTTCCGCTTCGGCGGTAAAAGGCAGGGCTATAAGGGTATAATCCAGGTTTTCTACCTCTGGTTTGACCAGGTCTTTATCTATAATCAGGATGCCACCTTTTTGGAGGCTGTGACAAAAACGCTGGTAAGCTTCCTGGGAGAGGCAAATCAATATATCAGGGCTACTGACTTCCGGGACAAAAATACGCGTATCGCTGATGAAGACCGAAGAATGACTGGCACCGCCGCGGGCTTGTATACCATAGGATTGAGATTGAACGACTTCTTTTCCTTCGCATACGCCGGCTGCTTCAGCCAAGATCGCGCCAGCCAGGATCAAACCTTGTCCTCCGGCGCCACTGAGAATGATTTCGTGTCTCATGAGTGATCTCCATTGTTACGATTGACGATTTCACCGATAATGAATTTATCTTTAAGTTCTTCAGGGGATAAATTTCCGGCTTGTTCTACGCGAACGGCATGTTCTTTCTGCCAGATCAACATATCATAGGGGGTTCCCGCTTTATTCCATCGTCCATATTGTTGAGGGCATTGAGCTATCACTTCTACCAATGCGAAACCCTTATGCAGGAGGGCATTTTTCACAACTTTGCTCAATAGTTGAGTATGGTATGAGGTAGCTCGGGCAACATACGTAGCGCCGGCTGCTTCTGCTAATTTGCAGGCGTCGAAGGAATGTTCGGTGAATCCTTGCGGAGCTGTGGAAGCTTTTGCACCCTCCGGGGTGGTGGGTGAAACCTGCCCACCGGTCATCCCATATATCCAATTGTTGAACAGGATGATTTTGATATCCATATTGCGCCGGGCAGCATGGATGAAGTGATTGCCGCCAATTGCCAGCATATCGCCATCGCCTGCCATGACGACCACGGTCAGTTCCGGTCGGAATAATTTAATCCCGGTAGCAAAGGCGATTGCCCTGCCATGGGTGCCTTTTAGCACATCGAAATCAAGGTATGCGGCGGTGCGGCCGGAACAACCGATGCCGTTGATCAGCACGGTTTTATCTTGGTCGATGCCGGTTTCATCAAAGCCGCGTAAAAAAGCCAGGTCTGCGTTGCCTAAACCACACCCGGGGCACCAAATCGTGGGTAATCGGTCTTTTAGAAAATAACGGTCCAATAAGTCTGCTGTGTGAACACGTGACATATCTATATCTCCTGCTTAATTCTTGCGGATGAATTCGGCTTCGATGCAGTCGAGTATTTGCTGGGGTTCGATCATCAATCCATCGACGCGATTGATGGGATAGACTGGCACGCGCCCCTCCACCACCAGTTTTACTTCTCGGAACATTTGTCCCAAATTCATTTCCGGAACGATCCAAGCCCGAATCTGTCGGGTATATTTATCGACATATTTCTCGGGGAATGGCCAGAGGGTTTGGGCATTAAGTAACCCGACTTTTATCGACCGCTGACGCGCCCTTTCGACTGCTTCTAATGCAGAACGGGTGGTGGAGCCAAAAGCAAAAATAGCAATTTCGGCATCATCGAGCCGGTATTCTTCTACCACGGTCAATTCATCAACATGGGCTTTAACTTTATTATTCAACCGGCGGATGAGATGGTCGGCAATATCATGGCGTTCTGTAGCAGGAAAGCCGTATTCATCATGGACATTGCTATCGACATGAAAGCGGTAACCATCGCCTAAACGCGCCATAGGGGGGATTACTTTACCATCCTCACTGCCGCGATGGGGAGCGAAATCTTTCATGCCAGGTTCCGGATGGGGTCTATTGATCAATTTCAGCTCAGATGGATCGGGAAGATCAATGGCTTCTCGCATGTGTCCCACCATCGCATCGGTGAGCAGAAAGACTGGTGTGCGTAGCATTTCGGCAGTATTGATCGCTTTTACGGTAAGATCGTATGTTTCGCGCACGCTGCTGGGTGCGTAGGCTACTATCGGATATTCACCGTGAGACCCCCACTTTGCCTGCATTATATCCATCTGGGCGGGGAAAGTGGGCAACCCGGTGCTGGGTCCGCCGCGCATCACATTGACGATGACCACTGGCGTTTCTGAGATGACCGCAAAGCCTAAATTCTCTAACATCAGCGAAATACCCGGACCACTGGAAGCCGTCATCGCTTTGGCACCGGCGACCGAGGCGCCGATACAGGCACCAATACTGCCGATTTCGTCCTCCATCTGGATAAATACACCACCCACTTCGGGCATTTTTTTCGCCATCCCTTCGGCAATTTCTGTTGCTGGTGTGATTGGATACCCTGCAAAAAAACGTACGCCAGCCGCGATGGCAGCTTCCACACAAGCCTCATTCCCTTGTAATATTTTTCTTGTCATAAATCACACCTCATGTAAGCATTTCTTACGATTCTTCTATGGTAAAAACAAAGTCCGGGCAAGATAATTCACAGAGTCCACAACCGTTACATTTTTCGGGAGCGATGAAGATTACTTTTTGAGTTACTTCCTCTTCGCCCAAAACTTTCCGCGGACAAAGTTGCATACAAATGCCACAGGCTTTACACCAACTCAAAGTTGCTACTAATTTTTTTGTGGGATTGATTTGTATTTCTTGTTTCACCAATTCTTTTACAACCATACCATTGCCCTTTCATAAAGTTTGTCGTGAACCTGTTCCATTGGTCAATCGCACAATACGCCATGCTTTTGCAGGTCTTCCACAACAAAATCCAAACCAAGTTCATAGAGCTTCCATCGTTTGGGACTACCCTTTTCGCGGTCCCAACCCAGCATGTCATAAACCAGGTTGCGGGTTTCGTAAAATTTTTGTGGATCGATGGCTTGTCCTTTTAATGCTCCACCTAATAAAGGTTCGAACATGCGTTGGGGCAAGGTATCATCCTCGGCAGTAAAACCCTCGCGGGCGTTGAAGGCGCGTGCCATATCCAAAGCGCGTTCTGTGGCTTTAATTACCTCCCAATTGGATGTGTTCCAACCTGTGGAGGCTTTGATTTCTTCCACGATCATATCCAGGTTATATGGCATAAATGCACACATGGTTATGCTGTTATAAACCGACTTGTTGAGCATCATATAGACAAACAAGCGCGCTTTAGCAGGGGAGAGTTCCGATGTTTCCACACCGCTCAAAATTCCCATGTTGCGGGCTGGGTCAAAAGAAGCTGCTTTATCACTGGCATACACGTTGTCGGCAATATTATGCATATGGTCAGCGCCTGTGGGAGAGATGGCATAGCCTATTCCCAAACCAACTTTCCAGCGAGGTTCTTGGAACGGCAGCGGCTGTCCTTTTACATGCAGGAAATATTTGGCCGTTTCTTCACCCAATTCTTTTACCGCCTCGTATGGACCTTTTGCTAATATATCCCCCAAACCTTCGCGGTTAACAATCTGTTGGAGAAGGCCGAGCATCCCTTTCGTAGAGCCAAAATGCAAATCCGAGCCGGCTGTAAGATGAGCTGGCAGCAAACCCAATTCGGCACACTCCATAGCACCAGAAATCATCATACTGGCTGAGATCGTGTCGATGGTGAATCTATCGCAAATTTCATTGGCTTTGGCGATACTTTTTAGATCGTCGATCCCACAATCCGAGCCGAAACCGGCAATGGCTTCATATTCAGGACCGCCATATTTACGGCTAACCGTGAGGTCTTCGTCGTTGACTTCGACAACACGTTTACAATGCACCGGGCAAGCATAGCAGCTTTCGCGATCTACCAATATCGTATCGGTCATTGCTCTACCGGTGATTTTTTCGAAGCCTTCGAAACTCCCCTCACGAAAATTGCGGGTGGGGAAGGCTCCGGCAGAATTAACGACAGCTACCCCTCGGGCTGTGCCCATCTCTTTCATCGTTCCTAGAGGGGCTTCATAATTTTCTGCCATCCAACGGGCTATATTTTTTATTGTGTCCGGTTGTGCAGCGCTCGGGCGGGTCTTGCCATTAACAGCCACAGCTTTAAGGTTCTTTGAACCCATAACGGCTCCAATACCGCAGCGACCGATGTAATTGTGCATATCCATAGCAATACAGGCAAAGCTAATCAGCCGCTCAGCACCAGGACCGATAATGGCAGTACTGGCGCGCGCATCCTCAACTTCCTGGCGAATTTTTGATCGGGCATCTTCTGCTTCCATTCCCCAGAGATGGGATGCATCCCGGATTTCGACGGTATCATTGTTAATCCATAGATATACTGGTGTTTCTGATTTTCCGGAGACCACCAAGCCATCATAGCCTGCCCAGCGTAGTTTTACCCCCCCTTCCCCACCCCCTTCTCCTTCACCA
>JBDKUB010000327.1:0-2824 GCA_039679915.1 Anaerolineaceae bacterium | reverse complement strand
TGGCATGTGCAATAACCGGCTATGCAGATAAGATTTCCCCACCTGACGATAATTGGGGTGATCCACGCAATCCCAATCACTACCTTGATTTGGTTGCCCTGGGCACGGTTGCCGATTTAGCACCGCTCACCGGTGAAAACCGCTCTTTGGTAAAACGAGGCATCGAACAATTAAAACAGCCTCATAACCAGGGAATTTCATCTTTGATTAATGCTTCGGGGATAAATCCCAATATATTGAATGCTTACCATATCGGTTTTATTTTAGGTCCCCGCCTCAATGCAGCCGGAAGGCTCGATACAGCCATGACCTCGGTGAGTCTTTTGCTTTCAGATGATGTAAATCAAACCGGAAAATTAGCCCAATATCTGGATGATCAAAATCGAGAACGGCAAGAGATAACCCGTCAAATTCATAAGCAAGCTGAAGAATTCTGTCAACCCATCGAACAAGACACTTTTTTACTCTTTGCCCTGCATAAGGATTTCAATCCGGGAGTGATTGGATTGGCTGCGTCGCGTCTGTGCGAACAATATTACCGCCCAGCCATCGTGGCATTTCAAGGCGAAGAATTTACACGGGGATCATGCCGCAGCATCCCTGAATTTGACATCACGAAAGCTTTGGATGCATGTGCCGATTTAATGGAATACCACGGCGGCCATGCCGCTGCAGCCGGCTTTACCATACGCAACCAAAAAGTGCCTTTATTGAAACAACGCCTTCAGGCATTGGCGCAAGAACAATTATCCAAAGAAATTTTGCAGCCGACGCTTAATATCGATTTAGATATCCCTCTCAAAGATCTAAAACCAAATATCTTAGATTGCCTCGACAAGCTACAGCCCACCGGTAACTCGAATGATCAACCCATATTCGTCTCAAGAAATCTAATAGCAAAAGCGAAAAAGAAAATCGGAAAAGAATTCAACCACCTGAAGATGGTCGTTTCCGATGGCATCATCACTTATGATGCGATTGCATTCAGGCAAAGCGATTGGTTCGAAAAACTGCCACCAAGGTTCGACTTGGCTTACACATTCGAGCGAAACGAATACAATGGCAGATCTTCACTGCAACTCAATGTACTCGATATAAAACCTTCTAACAACGAAGCATAATCAATCGACAAAACGATATTTGATCAACGCCCACATCGCTTCGAATGCGTCTTTCATTTTGATTTTTTTCCCTTCGCTATAATCCCGCGGATAGAAGGAAATAGGAACTTCGTAAATTCTTACTTTTTTCTTTAATATTTTTGCGGTAAATTCGGGTTCGAAATCAAAACGTTGGGCACGCAATACCAGGTCTTTGACCACATCCCGGCGAAATACTTTATACCCGGTTTCCATATCGGTTAAAATATTGTTATATAGAATATTCGTTACAAAAGTAAGTATTTTATTCGCCACCATATTCCAGAATAAAATTGGCCGTCTCGCTCCACCTAAAAACCGCGACCCATACACAACATCGGCGATTCCTTCATCGAAAGGTCGTAATAGATTGGGATATTCCCTTGGATCATATTCCAAATCGGCATCCTGAATTATGATGAGGTCACCCGTAGCGTTTTGGATTCCGGTGCGAACGGCTGCCCCTTTACCTTGATTTTTATCATGGAGAATTACCCTGATTTGGTGGTGATGGTCGAACTCTTCAAGAATTTCACGGGTTCCATCCGTGGACCCGTCATCAACGATTAGAATTTCATCAATGAGATTCGTGGCTTGAACACGTTTTATGATTTCTTGGATGGTCGATTTTTCGTTATATACCGGGATGATGGCACTAGTTTTCATATATGTTATTATATTATACCTTTTGTAATAACTGCGTGCTATAATCCCCTTCTAAGATTAGATGTGTAAATAGGAGGAATGATGACTGTCGTTAGAACAAAATCAACGGTTGAACCCATTAAAGTCCCAACGGGTAATCTATTCTATCCGCCTCCTATCAATAAAGTTGATGATACGGGTCTATCCCCATTATGGCTGCAAGATTTGGCTCTAAAGATACTATATTTTCAAGGTTATTTAAGTGGTTTTAAGGTAGCCGAAGAAATGTGCTTACCTTTTGCGGGCGTCATAGACCAGATCCTCGAGGCTTTAAAACGTGAAAAATTTGTGGAAGTGAAATCTTCGCAACAAATCGGTTTAGGCGAAGGTTCATACCAATATGCAATAACTGGCGCAGGCATCGCCCGTGCCAGAGAAGCACTGGAAAGAAGTCAATATGCAGGTCCTGCACCTGTGCCTCTAAAAACTTATAACAACTCTATTCTTAAACAAAGCCGCGGTAGAACCATCATTACCAACCAAAAACTGCACCAGGCGCTATCTTCTCTGGTTCTAAACGAGCGTACCTTCCAAAGGATAGGACCGGCGGTCAATTCTGGTACGTCGATATTCCTCTATGGTCCTCCTGGAAATGGCAAGACGAGCATAGCGCGTTCATTGGGGGACCTGATTCTTAAAGAAAGCATGTACATTCCTTATGCAATCTACGTCGATGGACAAGTGGTCAAGTTATATGATTCGGTAAATCACCAATTGACCCGCGAGGACGAACCCAATTCTCCCAATACAGGAGTGATACGAACAGGAGTCAGGCGCGATCTACGCTGGGTGCGTATCCGCCGGCCTTTTATTGTCGTAGGGGGTGAATTAAATATGGCTGGATTGGATTTGGTCTTCGATGATGTGAATAAATTCTATGAAGCGCCTTTCCAGGTAAAAGCCAATGGAGGGATTTTCTTGATCGATGACTTTGGCAGACAGCAAGTCCGCCCAAGGGATTTACTCAATCGATGGATTGT
>JBDKUB010000467.1:0-6904 GCA_039679915.1 Anaerolineaceae bacterium | reverse complement strand
TCATCAGCCAGATGCTGTCTCGTCGCATCGAGCGGTACCCGTTTTTACGCATGGTCTCGAACAGCCAAATATACACCGCAGTCAACACAAAGGTAACCAGGTATGGACGGGCTGCCCAATACACCCCTGAAGAAGCAGCAGCCAAAATCAAGGTGAATGCCCGAAGGAAAACGTTCCCTTCGGTTGTCTTCCAAACGAAAAGAAAAGCCAGGCAAACCATAAATGCCGTCCACAAATTCAATCCGCCAAAACCTGAGGCATTGAATATCCAGACCATCGGTATTTCGACCAACCAGCCGGGGTAATGCCACTCAGCGCCAAACCGCGTATAGGAAAACGGATCTGTTTCTGGCAATCTGCCTTGCTCGAGAATCCATTGCCCGGCGCGCAAATGCCACCAGGTGTCGCTGTCCACTGAAATGCGGGCTGCCATGGCGAAAATAGCCAGGAATAGGATTAGAATGACCAAACGTTTGAAGGTTAGTTTCATCAGCGGGTTCTTCCCAAGCCGATTTGTTCCGGTGTTACCTTTTGGGATAGATTATAGAAAATATGATAATCTCCAATGGTTACCTCTTGCCATGCAATATTCATTCCACTAAATTCATCCCGCAGATATTGATCTAAATCCGGGTGGTTGGTCGTGATATAGGCTGCCCGCTCAGCGGAATCCACGATTTGATTATATGGAGGATAGCGGTTATCGCGTTCGGAATAACGAAAATCGGCATGATAGGGCAGACGAGGCGTATAAATCAATCTTTCCTGGGATAAAAATGCCAGGGGATAGCTCACCCAGTAATTGGTATATCCAAACCTCTCTTGGTGTTCTTCCAGGAAATCGATCAATTTTTCATCATAGCGATGATCGATTTGAGAAATCTCATAGAATTGGGTGGTAATTCCGGGCGGAAAACGATTCGCGCATTGAATAGTAGCTGCTAAATTATAGACAAGGATCAAGCCAAGCAAAGCATATCGCCACCTGCCCATGTGCTCCTTTAGCCATTCGATCATTTCCGCAGCCATGATTGCCATTGGCGCCATCAAAGCCAAGAAGTACCTTCCCGACGGATCGGCGCCAAAGGGCGTCATGATAAACCCCAACAAGACACATACAATAACCCCTACCAATAATAATCTGCCAGGTTTCGATTGGTTTACTTTGACAGAATAACGAAATCCCAAACTTACGGCAGTGAGCCAAAAAACCAAGGCGTAAGGCAGCAAGGGCAATACCAACCAGCTCACTTCCCAGGGCGGGCGGATTCCAAAAACAACTGTGCTGCCTAATACCAATAAACTCCATAAATGCTGCCCGATTTGGGCAAGATATGATAAATTCTCTACTCCGGCAATGGCACTTCCCTGCAATTCGGACAGCAATTTATTTCCCCCATACGATAGCGCATATAATCCTAACGGCATCGATCCTATTAATCCACCTATTATCGATGCCATCAATAATTTGATGATTGCCCAAATTTTTATTTGTTTAGGAAGTGGCGCAGTTTTCATACCCTCTATGATTTGCCAAACTAGCCAAAGTAAAGCGGGGATTGCATAAACCAGAGTATAACCAAAAGCCCAGAATCCCAATCCAATAAAGAAACCAAATAACAATCCATTTTTAATATTATTCTTGTAGATATTATTGGCTATGCGCAGCGCAATCAATAAGATGATATTTCCCAACAACAAAGCTTCCCCATAGCCTCCCAACGAGGCAGTCGTATACAAAGTCACATTGATGGTCGGTATTGCCATCAACCAGGCTGCCACAATGCCCTCCCGCCAATTTCCACTAACGGATTTCGCCAAGTAAGCCGTCGTCACTATCGTTCCCAGATAAATGAGCATTTGCACCAGCCGCATAACCCATACCTGCTGTACAAACAAGGCAAACCCCCCCGCAATCAACCAGGCATCTAAACTGCCCATATAAGCCTGTCCGTAAAAAAACACCGGGAATTTACCCTGTAAGATATGGCGTGCCATCAGCGCCACAATCGCTTCATCAGCATTGAAAGGGATGACATTGGTTGTTATCAAACAAGATTTTATAATAATGCACACCAACAACGCCAATATTAACCCCCACCAGTGCTTTTCAAATTTGTGATTAATAATTGAATTCACGAATAATTCGTCTCGTTTATAATGTTTTCATGGCAAATAAAATGTCCAGGTTGACAAGATTTTTCATTATCGGAGTATTTCTCCTCGCTCTGATTGCCAGAATAATACCAGGTCCGCGGACAATCGATGATTCTTATATAACATTTCGATATTCGCGTAATATTTTAGCCGGAAATGGGTTTGTCTTCAACCGAGGGGAGCGCGTTTTAGGTACAACAACCCCTCTTTATACAATTCTGTTAAGTTCTATCGCTCTATTCACCGGGAAAACAAATGCACCCTTCCCTTGGATTGCCTTGATTATTAATGCTCTAGCCGATGCAGTTACTTGTGTCCTCTTATTTCAGATATGTAAAAAGTCTGGTTTCACCATAGCCGGCATTTCCCTGGCGCTTGTTTGGGCAATAGCGCCATATAGTGTAACATTTGCTATCGGTGGATTAGAAACCAGTCTATATATACTCCTATTGATCAGCGCTTTATATTTCTATCTAAATAATCATTATCAACTATGCGCGCTCCTTTTAGGTTTTTCTTTTCTTACCCGCCCGGATGCATTGATCTTCATAGGTTTATATTTAGTAAGCAGATTGTGCGTTGCTTGCAAAACGCGATCCTACTCAATCTCGACATGGTCAAAAGAGATTGCTGCCTTCCTCTTGCCGGTTTTACCCTGGATGATTTTCGCCAGCATTTATTTTGGTAATCCAATTCCCCATTCATTACTCGCCAAAAGTGTGACTTACTCTCTGCCTTCCAACGCTGCCCTTGAAAGGTTGATTCAACACTACGCAACCCCGTTTCTGGAACACTTAACTTTTGGAGTTCCATCTATTGCTGTGGGATTGGTTTTATATCCGTTTTTATCACTAGTTGCACTCTATCATTTCTGGAAGAATGACCAGCAAATGAGTATTGTATTACTTTATCCTTTTTTATATTTTGGTGTTTTTGCTATCGCTAATCCATTAATTTTCCGTTGGTATCTTTCACCTCCTTTACCTTTTTACTTCATGTTGATTCTTATCAGCGCAGAAAAGATGCTCAAGTCATTATTGACCGTTCGCGGGATTGACAGATTTCAAAAAAGAACACCGACATTATTCAATTATGGGATTATTCCTGTAATAATCATCCTGCCGCCACTATTATTTTCTGCTAAAGGATGGACAATGAGTCCGGACCATGGAAATAAATCCCCGGCACCCGAAATGGCATATATTCAATTGGAACTACTATATAAAAATGCTCTGGATAAATTATTATGTAAAGTGAATGTAGATACCAATGCAACCTTGGCAGCCGGTGACGTGGGCGTCTTGGGGTATTACTCTGGTTTGCGCATCCTCGATACCGTAGGATTGAATTCAACAGAAGCCTTAGATTACTATCCACTGGATAAAAAATATTATGCTATCAATTACGCCATTCCTCCAGATTTAATATTGGATTACAAAACCGAATACATCATTATCCTTGAAGTATATGGCAGACTGGGCTTATTAAAAGATAACCGCTTCAACGATACTTATACACTTATCGAAAAAATCCCTACGGATATGTATGGCTCCGATGGTATGTTGATTTTTTCAAAGAAATAAGATAATTGGGTTAGGATAATTATGCCAATAACTTATGGCGAAATATGATAAGACGTAGCATAATTTCCAAACAATAATATGAAAAGCAATATCTCATTAAGCCCTAATATCGCTCAGAATTGCAATCGACAGCCAAAATTATCTTCTGGATTGAAAAAAATATTCGGATTAATTCTCCTTTTAATCCCATATCTTTTATATGTAGGATTTGTGATAAAAACTAATCAGGGTCCAGTAGATTATGAAACCTTCATGGATATAGGTCAACGCTTTATCGAAGGAACACAAGTCTATGGGGAAAATAGTTACTACCCTATGCCGTTTGTTTTGATTTTCGCATTTTTTAGTTGGCTACCACGCCCAATTAGTATCACAATATGGTTGCTGGCTCCTGTAATTTTTGCAATCATAATTTTTAAGGGTAATCCTCTCATTTTATTATTTGCTCCACTATTTAGTCATTTTGTCGGTGGCCAAACTTCATTATTTGGGATGCTAGGTTTTTGGGGTTATCGGAAATTTATCGACCCTAATAAAGCTTTTGGAGGAATTTTATTAAGTCTCACTTTACTTAAACCTCAATTAGGATTAGTGCCTCTTATTTATGCGATTATTCAATGGTATTTAGAACTAAAAAAACACAAACGAATATGCGTACAAGCATGGGCTTGTATCATCTCCACGATTCTTATCTATTTACCATGTTTCATTATTTTCCCCAATTGGGTAGCACATTGGTTGAATAATCCACGACCTTTATTTGAACGTGCCATGTCTGGATTTATACCTAGAACGCTGTTGTATATTTTTCATTCAGAAACAGTTATTTACTGGTTAAGTTTATCTATACTAAGCATATTTTTATTTATAGGACTCTGGTTTTTAAATGGTAAGTCACTTACACTTGATTTAGCTGTTATTGGAAGTTTTATCGTTAATCCATTAGTTCATGATTATGACATAATCGAATTAATACCATTACTGGATACTCCACTCCGAATATGGCTTGCAGTGTTATCCTCAATCCCTGGATGGCTAGTTATTATATTTGCATATAGCAATGACCACGCCTGGTATGTGTATTCGATTATTGCGCCTTTCATCTTATTTGCTATTCTCTATCCTACACTATTCAAAAATGAAAAAGCTCCAATAATTACCGAACATAAGATGAATAAATAATATGTGACGCATTTATTAAAATTAAAAAGAGACTACTATTTTAGGTAGTCTCTTATCATCAAAACGAATTTCACATCACCCCAAATATTCTCGTAATTTTCGCCTTATTGCTGGATGGCGCAGCCGGCTCAACGCTTGAGCTTCGATCTGCCTCACACGCTCACGGGTAACACCCATCTTTCTGCCTACCTCTTCGAGGGTATAAGCCTGGCCATCTAACAAGCCATATCGCAATTGCAATATGCGTACTTCACGTGGTGGCAGACCATTCAACACCATTTCCAGATGTTCTTTCAATAAGTTATAAGTAGCCGTTTCATCTGGAGCAGGCACCTCTTCATCTTGGATGAAATCGCCCAACACGGAATCTTCTTCATCATCGGTAGGTGTTTCCAAAGATAACGGCCGGCGGGCAACCTGGATCATATTTTCAACTTTTTGGGGTGTAACATCCAATGCCACTGCCAGCTCTTCCACCGAGGGATCTCGCCCAAGGCGTTGTGTCAATTGATGCTGCACACGTAACAATTTGTTGATTTGATCGCCCATATGCACAGGCACCCGAATGGTGCGCCCTTGGTCAGCGATAGCCCGCGTAACAGCTTGCCGAATCCACCAGGTTGCATAAGTGCTAAATTTGTGCCCACGGCGGTAATCGAATTTTTTTGCTGCACGGATGAGCCCGATATTCCCTTCCTGAATCAAATCCAAAAAGGGGACCCCTCTGCCCATATATTTTTTTGCAACGCTGATTACCAGGCGAGAATTGGCTGTAATCAAGTGTTCGCGGGCTGCCCAGCCGTCTTCGATGAGGACCTGTAATTCCGTTCTTCGTCTGGGAGCAACATTGCCACGTGCCAATTCCTCACGTGCCAGCCTGCCACATTCAATTCTTTGGGCTAATTCCACCTCTTCCTCTGCAGTAAGCAGTGGCACCCGCCCCACTTCCTTTAGATACAATCCTATCGTATCGTCCGTATCGATATTCGCCAGATAGTTATCGTCGATTGATAGTCCTCGCTGAACTTCTTCCTCAACTTCTTCGTCTTCAGCCAACTCTTCATCACTGGGACCGCTAATTGTTGCATCATCGAGATAAGGAACACCCGCACTTAATAACGCAGCAAAAGCCTCTTCCAACTGGTCAACATCCGTTTCCGCTTCCGGGAAAAAGCTCAATATATCATCGATGGTAATAAAATTTTTCTGGCGCCCCAATTCGATTAAACGAGCCAATGATGATCGTTCGTCATCATGGTCTTCAATCACGTTCAATAGATCTTCATTAATCATATTTTCTCCAACTTTACCCATATCCACCGTCAATCCTTAAAATTATTTATTTACCAATAAAATATGTAATTCAAACCTCATGATAGAAACAGAATACACTTTTTTTTATTCAAAATCAATACCCAATTTGGGCAATCACTTTTCATGATTACCATTGCATAGGTTATGCCAATTTACGAAATTTGCTTTCTATTTGCACGATATCATATGAAATCATCTGAATGCCTACGATTCTGGAGTCGGTATCATTTCAACCGGTTCTCCTTCTTCAAGGGATGGTGTAGGCGTTTCTTTGATAGGTGGATTCATGACTAAATCAATCACGGATTCGATATCATATTTATCTGCTACATAAACTTGCCCATCCGCTGTTTGAATGTAATAACCGCTGCTCGTGGGTGTTAAATTACCAATCAAAAATTTTTCCTCATCGCCGCTCTTGTTGATTATCGTAACTGTAAAGGAAGGAGTAGAAATTCCCGAAACATCCGCCGGCGGTGGTGGATCGATTTTCGAGAGTAGATTCATATTAATAACACCTGAGACAACACCTTCGATATTGTTCGATTCGGAAACTTCTTCATCTGGTTCGATAAGCTTCCAATTCGAGCTTTCATCGCGTTTCACCTTCACAGATGTGCCATCCGAACCAATTACATGCAGCTCCGCTACTTCACTCACAGAAAAGG
>JBDKUB010000040.1:0-3211 GCA_039679915.1 Anaerolineaceae bacterium | reverse complement strand
GTCTCCACGGATTATCGGGGATTGCTCTTGTTTTTCACCGGCAAAGCTTTTATGGAGATAATTTGTAATTTTTGTGGACGACTGCGCTGTTTTTCCTGCGAATATTGTATCTAATACCGGCAAGTGCAGGATGACAAAGATGCGTTGGCGAATCTGCCTAGCGAGTTCTTCAGGATCACTTTTCCCATCGATTTTCTGGCGTGCTTGGATTAATAATAATCTGCTTTTACCCTCAATCTCATCCAACACTGCTTCGATACTTTTGGCTTTGGATGTTTCCGAAATATTAAAAGGAAGCTGGCGGTGGTCGATGATCCATTGAATTTGCCCGGCATTGACCAATTCCAGGAATGGCTGGCGAACAGAACGTAAAACCATTTCTTGAAGGGCTTCATCTATATTAGCGACGCCTTTTCCGTTCAATTGCTTTGCTAGATTGGCATATTGACGCGCCTTGTCATCCGATACCATGCGAAAATCAAGGAAGACATGATATTTATAAGCGTCCAATTCGATATACAAGCCGTTTTTATGCAGGTCGTGGCAGTTGCGGATGTATTCCAAGCCACTGATATAGTCATGAAAAATGACGTAGCGATTTCGGTTATCCGGTAGATCCAAGCCTGCCGCCAAGGTTGTTTGTACCAAAGTGCGTTTCTCACCGACCCTTTTAGGAAAGCTGGTCGAGGAACGTAGCCATCCCTGTGCGCGGGCAAATTTATTATGATAGACCACCAAAGCGCGCTCTTCGCCCAGTTGGTTCGAATAAGCGAAAACATCTTCGTTTACATTACCCTGAGGGGTGAAGAAATCGTATAAATAAAAATGGTCAACATTGGCGAAAATTCGCCGGCGATGCATGAGTGGAAAGATTTCACGTTCGTGGCGATGGATGAGCGCTTCATCGGGTTGTTCATCCCAATAAGCTCGCTGATATTCCATGCCGTATTTCTCGGTGAAGCCTTCCACTTGCCCATGCCCAAACATTGGCAGACCGGGCATGGTTACCATCAGGATGCAGATTCCGAAGTATTTGTCATCTTTTCCGAATTGATCGACCGCGGTGCGTTCATCGGGATTGTTCATGAAGTTGACATAGCGCTTTAATATTTCAGGATCGAACTCTATGGTATTTTTTATCACCTGGCGATATTCTTGGTTTTTTTCGTCGCGCAGCATATTCATAAAAGCGCTGTTATAAACTCGATGCATACCCAATGTGCGCACGAAGTACCCTTCCATCAGCCAAAAAGCTTCAGCTAGTAGAAGCGTATCAGGCAATTCCTGGTTGATTCGGTCTACGACTTCGCGCCAGAATTCGACCGGGAAGCATGCGTTGAATTGTTCTTTAGTCATACCCTGCCCGGCTCGGGAAGGAATATCGCCGCCGCTGCCCGGTTCCGGGTACCAAAGACGCTGGAAGTGTTTCTTTGTCAGTGTCATTGCTGCATCGAAGCGGATAATCGGGAATCGCTGGGCAATTTGAAGGATGGTTTGGATGACGGCTTCGCGTACAACCGGATCGATAAAATTCAATTGAGCGGTATCGTTCCATGGCATGGAAGTGCCATCATTCCCATGGTAGATATAGCGTGTATCCCCGGTCCAGCGATCGGTCCGTTTAAAGACAACGGCTGCATCACTTTTATCATAATAATGATCCTCGATTTGTAAACACACCCGTTCATTCCAACTAAGATCGAGCCCATTGAAGGTGTAAGAAGGAAAAGGACTGTAATCCAAGGAGATAAACCAATTGGGGTGTTCGATGACCCAGGGCGAATCGATGCCCATATGGTTTGGCACCATGTCGGATGCGAGGCGAATACCACGCTGCCAGGCTCGGTGCTGCAAATTTTTTAGCGCGGATTCACCTCCAAGATCATTATTGATTTGATAGTCGAAAAGCGAGTAAGCCGAAGCGACGGCATCGGGATTACCGCATAATTGTTTGATACGTTTGGAGGCGGGGCTGCGCTCCCACAAGCCAATCAACCATAACCCTGTAAAGCCCCATTTTGCTAATCGATCAAGTTCCTCATCCGGGATTTCGTCCAAATGATGAATTGGGCGCTGGTATTTCTTCGAAAGCTGGTCGAGCCATACATAGGCATTTTTTGCCAGCAGGACCAGGTTGGGCATCCAATCTTTATCTTGCGTAAATCTCTCGAGTTCTAATTCTAGCCCGCGGAACTCGGGTACGAGAGAAGGTCCACCCCCTGGGAAGAATGCTTTTTCTTCTTCCTTGATAAAATCCAGGCTGTTCAGCAGTCGCAATAGATAGTCGCCCAAAAGGTAACCCCAATTCGTGCGAATATATTCCAGTTGACCGGGAATCGAATTGGGCGCTACCCGCGCCGGGGTGCGCAGCATATCGATTAAATTCTGATTTAGTGGACCAAAACCGGGCTGCGTTTCAAGGAATTCGTGTAGGCTATGGATGATTTGCTGGTACTCTGAATTATTCTTGATCTTCGTGTCATCGAATAATTCCACAAAGGGTGAAAAAGCAGGGTTGACATTCGCTAACCATAACACGAGTAATTCTTCTAGAATTAGCACACGGTTTGGGCGCTGGACGCTGTTTATATCTTGGGTGGTATTCTGAAAGTAATCATCTAAAGTAATTTTGCCCTGGTAAACTTCTAACGGGGGAAATTCACTGCAGAAAAGATATAAAGCAGTGTCGATGGTTTCGGGTGAGAATTTTTCATTCAACCATTTCAGGGCATTATCTAATAGATCGGGAGAGATTTGTTGGCGATAGCGAGCGATGATGACATGCATGATTTCATCGATTAGCCCCATACCATTAAGTTGCCCGGCATGTATTGCTTGTTGGGGGTGATGGAGCAGATCTCTCCGCTTGTTCATTTTTTGGGCGAACAATTTGACAGCTTCGAAATTTGTGAAGATGACATTTCCATCTGTCTTAAAAAGGGATTGATCGAATTGATATAAATCACGTGCATTGCGTGAGATGTGAAATTGCTTCATATGTGATTACCCTTACCAAGCAGATATAACTTAATTTAATTCTATCTTTACACTTTCACATTAAAAGGAGACCCTAAAGGTTCCTATTGCGAATCATCTTTAATTTTGGCAAAGATACCGCGTAAAAAAGCATCTTGGGAAGGCGAAAAAACCTTTAAGGTCTAGTGTATGGACTTGCAAGACAAGTTCTCCAATATAATCACAGAATTCGCCT
>JBDKUB010000411.1:0-12793 GCA_039679915.1 Anaerolineaceae bacterium | reverse complement strand
TCCAATCCAACAATCGAAATATCAACCGGATGCGTGTAAACCTGTTCCTCATTGGGGTCAGTTGAGATGATGGCTGAGATCCACACCACGAAAGCAAAGATAAATGCCAGTAATAATGTACTGAAATTTTTCCTAAACCAGAGAATTATCCGCATAGCCATGTTATTTTTCCATTTTTTCTTGCGAATTAAATGAAAAAACACGGCTCAACATGTAAGAAATGCCCCGCTTTTCCTCTAACGGAGCAAAGATGACACGCAGCACATTTTCCAGACGCTCTAAATCTAATCGGCGTATCATCCTTCCCCCTTGGACTACAGTAATATTTCCGGTTTCTTCAGAAACAACTACTGCAACAGCATCCGATACTTCTGAAATGCCTAAAGATGCGCGGTGCCTCAACCCCATCTTACGGTCAGGTGAAGAGGTAAGCACACCGCTGGATGAAAGCGGCATAACACAAGCTGCAGCAACAATCCTCGAACCCGATATGATCACCGCCCCATCATGCAAGGGTGTGTTTGGATAAAACACCTGAAGCAGCAACTCCGGGGTGACAACAGCATTCATAGGCACCCCTGTGCTAACATATTCGTCCAAGCTATCCAGGCGCTGAATCACAATCAAAGCGCCATGCCTTTTTTCGGAAAGCTGCCCAACTGCGGTAACTACGGCCGGGATAGTTTTAGGAGTTACAGAAGAAGACAACCCTGGGGGAATAAATGATCCTGCCCTGCCTAATCGCTCTAGCGTTCTGCGGATTTCAGGTGCAAAAATTACCGGGACGGCTAATAGTAATGCCGGTAAAGTATTGCGTACCAACCACGAAAAAGCCGGCAGCACATCCAGAGTGGTGAGCAGGCTGAATAACACAATTATGACTAACGCCCCCCTCAATAGAACCATCGCTTGTGTATCGCGGATCAATTGTAATAATATGAAGAAGACCAGAGTTACCAGGAATAAGTCTAGCAGATTGAACCAATTGAGCCGTTCGAATATAAAAACGATGTCGTTGATCAGGCCGTTGATCACTTTTACCTTTATATCATACCGGTCTTAAGACCCGGTCTTTCCTTAATTCTTTATAGAACAAAATACTACCCACCGGCATCGATTCTTTTGCAGCTTCCTGCCAGGCGCGTGTGTTTAAACTATTGATATTTCCTTCTTTATATCCTAATGAATTCCAAAGACTGGTTTGAATAGCCAGGTGGGGTGGAATAAACAGCAAAGCGACCTCACATTGTAAATTGCGCGAAGCAATTTCCATTTCTTCCAACAGGATATGCATAATTTCAGAAAGGGGGATTTCAGCATCCCAATAGATATCATCGACGCGGGCAATCAGGTTTTCAACCTGCCAACCGATAATTCCCACCAATTTTTCCTGACGCCGCAGCATCAAAAAAGCCTTCTCGCTCAGCCAGGCAATAATATCGTCAGATTTAATCGTTCGTTGGTTATCGGAAACTCGATTGATGAAATCTGCTATTTCCATGGCTTGCTTCGGTCGCGCCCTTTGAACCGTCATTTCCCCTGCTATTGTTTTAACCTGCTCTACCAATCCGGCTTCATTTTGTGGAACAGTCCTTAACCAGGCTGCATACACTTGCTGCCAGGTATCATCGAAAGATTTATCATTGCGGATGATGATATCGGCGACATCGACTTTTCCCTGTTGAGGAGGTTGCGCTGCTATGCGCTGGCGGGCAACGACTTCCTTCATTCCCCGTTTTTGCATCAGCCGTGTTAATTGAATTTCCTCCGAGGCGTAAACTACCCAAAGCGTATCACAATTAGCCCTTATACCCGATTCGATCAATTTTATTGCTTCGATCACAATGACCATTTGCTGAGAATGCCTTACCAACAAATCAATCGCCTGCGATACCAGGGGATGAACAATGGCTTCAAGTTGTGCCATGGCTTGGGGATCGGAAAACACGATTGACCCCAATTTACTCCGATCGATTTGATTATCGGGAGTAAGGATCCACTTACCAAATAGCTCCACCACCGCTTGATAGCCCGGTGCCCCCCTAGCAATCGCACGATGCCCTAATGAATCGGCATCGATGCCATATGCCCCCAAATGTTCGATCATTTTCCGGACCACACTTTTTCCGGTAGCGATGTTTCCGGTTAATCCAATTACAAATTTTCCTTGCCACGCGCTCATGTCATATTCCTTAATAAAAGACATTCTTCATCTCCATTTTAGTCTTGGGGGCGAAGAATGTCAAAGGGGTTGAGTGATTCAAACCTTACATTATAGAAATTGCTCAGCAAAATGGCAGGCAACCATATGCTCTTGCCGTAACGAACGCAATTCGGGTTCGCTTTGTGAACATATTTCTTGAGCAATTGGACACCTTGGGTGAAATCGACAGCCGCTGGGTGGATTAATCGGATTCGGTATTTCTCCAGCTGGCATCACCTTGGTTCTTCGTTTGTGAGGGTTGGGTACCGGCACTGCTTCCATTAGTGCCTGTGTATATGGATGCAGGGGATGACCGTATACTTCCCTCAAATCTCCCATCTCCGCCAATCTGCCCAAATAGAGAATGCCAATTCTATCACATATGTATTTAGCAGTTGCTAGGTCATGGGTAATGAACAGGTAAGTCAGGTTGAGCTCATTTTTTAATTTCACCATTAATTCCAACAATAATGCCCTCACACTGACATCTGCCATGGCAATCGGTTCATCTGCAAGGATTAGATCCGGATTGGTGATCAATGCCCGAGCAATAACTACCCTTTGCCGCTGCCCTCCGGATATTTGATGCGGAAACTTCGTAAAGAAAAAATGAGGTGGCGTTAAGCCAACTTTTTCCATAATGTTGAAAGTGATGTCACGGTGCTCAGCAGCTTTTTCGGGATAATGAATCTTCAATCCATGGGCTATCGAATCACCCAAACTCATCCGAGGATTCAAGGATGCCATTGGGTCTTGGAAGATCACCTGCATGCGCCGGCGAAGTTTACGTAATTCTTCCTGGTTCAAGGAAGAAAGATCAATTCCATCAAAGAGTACCTTCCCCTCAGTGAGTTTTTCCAAACCTATCGCCAACCTGCCAAGGGTCGTTTTCCCACTCCCGCTTTCGCCCGCCAATCCAAAAGCCTCTCCCCGTTTGATGGTGAGTGAAACATCATCTACGGCTCGCACATAATCGATATGACCTGCCAGAATTTGGTCGAGAAAATTCTGCTGGACCGGAAACCATTTTTTCAAATGGCTGATTTCCACTAATTCTGTATTATTTATCGATGAATTTTGTTCGCTCATAGGGTTACCTTTGTGGTTGAGCGTTCTTTTTGAGGATGGTCTTGATATAACCAGCAATGCACCCATTGGCCTGGCGCGATCTCTTCTAGTGTAGGACAAAATCGCGAGCATAATGGCATGGCTTCCAGACAACGTGGATGAAATCGACATCCTGAAGGAGGATGGGAAAGATTGGGTGGTTCTCCGCCCATTTTATATAATTCTTCTCTTTCATCGAGTTTTATGCTTGGGACTGAGTTTAACAACCCTTTTGTGTACGGGTGTAATGGATTATCGAAAACATCAGTAATATCACCCATTTCGACAATTTGACCGGCATACATCACCGCAATACGATCAGCTATTTCGGCTACCAGGGCAATATTGTGAGTAATCATCAATATCGCCAAACCAAATTCGTCGCGGATTTCGCGCAGTTGATCGACAAGTTTTGCTTCGACGATTACATCCAAAGAGGTCGTCGCTTCATCGGCAATGATCAGGTTGGCATTGAGCACCAATCCCAAAGCAATCATCACCCGTTGACGCATACCACCAGAGAGCTGATGGGGGTAATCGCGCAAACGACGTTCTTGAATTCCCAGCCTCTCGATGAGAGTCTTAACCCTTTCCATCGCTTTTTCTATAGCTGTTTGGGGTTCATGAACCTGAATGGCTTCAATCAAGTGTTCATCAACCCGCTGCACAGGGTTCAGGGAGGTCATCGGATCTTGAAATATCATGCTGATGCGTCTGCCTCGAAAATCCCGCAACTGCTTTTGATCGAATTTCATCACGTTTTCGCCATCGAAAATAATTTCGCCTTGGCTTATTTTAGCTGGCGGCATGATCATGCGCATGAGTGCCTTCCCTAATGTGCTTTTCCCGCAGCCGCTTTCGCCAACTAACCCTAAAATCTCACCATGATAAATGTCGAAAGTGACATCATCAACAGCGCTAACAGCTCCCAAACGGGTAAGGTAGTTGACACTTAGATTTTTAACCTGAACAAGAATGTTTTCTTTAGAATTCATATTACAACTCCGCCAGACGAGGGTTCAAAATTTCGGATAAACTCTCGCCTAACATGCTAAATGCCAGGGTGACCATGCTCACCATTAAGCCGGGAAAAGTGATGAGCCACCAGGCTCGGCGCAGGTAATCTTGCCCACGCGCTAAATCAATTCCCCAATCGGGTGTATCGGGTGGCAGCCCTAACCCCAAAAAGCTCAATCCGGCTTCGGTTAAAATGGCGTCGGCAACATTGACAGAGAAAATTATGACGATAGATGGAATCACATTAGGAAATATGTATTTCCATAGGATAGTGCTCGGTTTCGCCCCAAGACTGCGGGCTGCTTCCACATACAGTTCTTGTTTAACCGAGAGGGTCTGACCGCGGACAATGCGAAAATAAGTGGGTACATAAAGCACGGCAATCGCCACGATCACATTTCCTATTCCTGCCCCTAAGACTGCAGCGATAGAGATTGCCAGTATCAACCCCGGGAATGAGTAGAGACTATCCATCAGCAGTGTGAGAATGCGATCAAACGGTCCACTGACGAACCCACTGATCAACCCCAAAGGAACCCCGACGAGTATGGATACAATGGCTGAAGTGAGGCCAACGATCAAAGCGATGCGTGTACCCCAGATGATGCGGCTGAATATATCCTGGCCGATTTGATTGGTGCCAAAAATAAATCCTTTCTCAGCTCCCTCTCGTAGGGCTCCGCAAATTTCGAGCTGTGAATATTTTTCGATAACCCCCTCCAATTCGGAAGGTGCGGCGATAAAAGCATCGACTTCACCATCAACTAATGCCTGCAGCCCTTCTTCTAGTGTATCGTAACGTTTTGGGCGGGGATTGAAAGTTGCCGGTTGTCCAGCCTCTTTTGCTTCTTTATTTAAATCTGTAACTGCTTCACGCAATGACTGACTGGAAGCACTGGCAACAACTATTCCTATAGTATTCTTCGATGATGCAACTTGTTTGAACTCCTTTATTCCAGAGTCCACCGGGGCGACCAATACAAACGAGGACGGCGCTTCTCCAGGCGCCAGTAAAGAAGAGCTTACTTCTGCGCGTGGATCATAGGGGGCAAACCATTGGGGAAATATCCCAATGATGATGATGAATAACAGCAGAATGGCACTAAACACCACGAACCACCAATCACCCCCATACCACTTGCGCGCCAGAAATATCTTACGGACAAACCCAACGCGGTCTAAGTCTAACTGCCATTGTGGTATGGTTTCATTTAGATTTGTTTCATTATTTTGAGAGTTATTTTCATTCATGATGAGTGCCTTAATATCGAATTCGTGGATCTATAAATGCATACAGGAAATCCATTATCAGACTGATTATGGCTACAAAAAAAGCAAAAACGCCAATAGTGGCTTGGACGGCAGTATAATCACGCAATTCAATCCTTTCGACCAGATATCGCCCCATCCCAGGCCAGGAGAAAGTCGTTTCTGTAAGGACAGCTCCGGCGAGCAGGATGGCGAATTGCAATCCGATCAAGGTCAAGATTGGAATGAATGTGTTCCTGAGTGCATGTTTATATACCAAGCGGCGTTCCGGTAAGCCCCTCGCTCTCCCTGCTGTAATGAAATCCGCTTGAAGCATTTCGATCATATTGACGCGTGTCAATCGGATAAATACCCCGGTCAATGCTAAACCAAGGGTGAGCGAAGGGAGTATGAGATGGGCAATGCATGATTTTAAAGCTGGCCAATTTCTTTGCAGGATTGCATCGAGAATGTAAAAATTGGTAATAGGTTGGAAATTGGTCAACATTAATGTATCCATCCTCCCTGCCAGGGGTAAGATGGGAATTCGCACAGAAAAAAAGATTTGGAAAACCAAACCCATAAAAAAAATGGGGATAGAATAAACAACGATGCTAAATAGACGAATGCCATAATCAATAGGTTTCTTTCGTTTTTCAGCCGCAAAGGCGCCACTGAAAATCCCAAATATGGCTGTAAAGATCATAGCTGGAATAGTCAATTCGATCGTTGCCGGTAACTTTTCACCCAGCTCGTCGATGATGGGTCGTTCGCCTTGGGTAAGGGCGTTTCCAAAATCTAAGGTCACCATTTTCCATAAGAAATCGAAATATTGTATATAAAGCGGGCGGTTCAAACCAAGCCGCTCTCTTAAAACTAAAGCTTGTTCTTCACTAACTTTTGGTCCAAGCTGAGAACGGATGGGGTCTCCAGGGAGAATCCGCATCACAAAAAATATCATGGTGATCAGAATCAATACCATGGGGATGGTTAATAATATGCGAGTAATTAAAAATCTTCTCAGGGAGGATGACATGCAATTCACTCCGTAAAAATTCTAATAAGGGGCGAGGCGTTCCTCGCCCCTTGGGTTAGCCATAAGGCGTTCTTTTAAATTCCCCCAGTGATATATACCTATTGACCACCGGTCATATAGGTGCAGTTAAACACAAGGTAGCGCAAAGTCGGGGCATCGATCTTGGTAACGTTTAACCCCTCAACACTCTGCAGACGAGTAGCTTCGACAGCACCCAAGACACGCCAGGCAATATCTATCTCACCCTTTTCAACTGCCTGACTCATGGTGGTGGGATCAGCGAAGTAGCGGATGATTACTTTCGGAATGAGTGGTTTATCATCACCGAAGTAATTCGGATTGGCTTCCAACACCATTTGCTCGCCAACTACATAGGATACCATGCGATATGGGCCAACACCATCCAGCGTTTCTGGGAATTGAACGACTTCATCTGCTGGGAATTGATTGGGATTTACCGGAACGAACGGTGCAGTCGCTGCAACGGTCGGGAAGAAACCGAAGGAATCCTTGAGGTGGTAGACCACGGTCAAATCATCGGGTGCTTCCACGCTTTCCACGTAAATCTGTACCAAACCTGAAACCTGGCCTTCCAAAGTATTCAAACGATCCCAGGCATATACAAAGTCTTTAGCGGTTAGGGGTGTGCCATCCGCGAATTTGACGCCTTCGCGCAGCTTGAAAGTATAAGTCTTGCCATCCTCGCTTACGGTAGGCATTTCAGCAGCCACGCCAGGAACGAGCTCGGAAGTACCAGGAGTATACTTTAACAATGGAACTCCGGTATTCTTGAGGATTTCCCAGTCGTGAGTAGAATAGGCATCATTGGCATCCAGACTGTTTACTTCGTCGGTCGTGCCAATGATAAGCGTATCGGTGCTGCCCGAAGCTGGGGCTGCATCGGCTGTGAAATTAACCATATTGTAGTTGAATTCAAAAGGCGGACCGATCTTGACACCCTCGATACCATTTCGGACGGTAACGAATTCTGGTTCCCAGAATAAGGGGATTGTAGGTACTTCTACGGCGTAAAGCTCACCAATTTCTTTATAAGTGGCTTCGCGGACGGCCGGGTCAGAAGATGAGGCTGCTTTTTTCAGCAGGGCGTCCATTTCCTCATTGCAGTAATTAACCCCATTATCCGGAGATTGCAGGCAGGAGGCGAAAGGAGTCAACCAGGTATCGGGGTCGGCAAAATCGGGGAACCAACCCAGCATGAACATGGGCAACTTTCCAGCTACAAAGCTATCGACATACTCTGCCCAGTTTTGGCTTTTGAGTTCAACTTTAATTAAGCCAGTCTCTTCTAATTGCTCCTTGATCACCTGCATGACATCGGCGGTGGTGGTGCCGTAATGCTCAGGGGGATACCACAATTCGAATGCAAAGGGATTATCAGCGGTATACCCTAAATCGGTCAGGATTTGCTTGGAAAGCTCTAGATCGCGGGTGCCGTATTTATCCAAAAATGGTTCGGTGGCGTAAGGATATCCTGGTGGCACCATGTGATATGCGGGTGCGTTTCTACCTTCAAAAACGCGGTCGACAATCACCTCGCGGTCGATCGCTGCGGCAATAGCCTGCCGGAGTTCTTTGCTCCATAAAAGTTGAGGTTCTTCCGCAGCCTCTTCGGTAGCCGGCAGTTCTTCAGTAACCACCGGCGCTTCGGTAGCTACCGGTTCTTCAGTTGCCGGTATTTCTTCAGTAACCACCGGCGCTTCGGTAGCAGCCGGGGTGGTGGCTGGTGCTTGGGCACAAGCAGCCATCAGAAAGCTAAGGACAATTACTAAAACCCCCAGCTTATAGAACATTTTTTGTTTCATATTTTCTTCTCCTCAAAAAATAGTTGTTATTGTTTGATATTTATTACACAAAATATCTCATTGCACCTCCATTCGGTATATATCGCTAAAATTATACGCCATGACGACCAGTTGTCAATCAAATTCGTTTTATAAAGGAAAAGCGCTCATTACGATCACTTGCAAGAATAATTACAGCGGATGCGCTTTTCTAGCTGGTTGAGACCGGTAAGTTTCTTAGAGAGGTTCTCCCTTATCTCATTATGGTGAGGAGTACGTTCAGAGGTTACCCTAAAAGAAGATGGTCGCCTCGAGCGAAGCGAGAGGTCTTTACATAATTATTTTTAGATGTCTTGCTTCGCTCGACATGACATGATTGACCCATCAATTTTAATTAACACTCCCATATTTATCTGGTGTCGAATCTTATATTAATAATACTAACAATTTCAGTTTTGGTTTAATTTTTTATCCAATAACGCCCAATTTTTTACCCACTGCAGCAAAAATCAATAGCCCTTGCTCGAGATCGTCTTTCGAGTGAGCGGCAGAAATCATTACTCGAATGCGGGCTTTTCCACGTGGCACAGTCGGAAAACCAATCGCCATGGCAAACACACCTTTTTCGAATAATTCGCGGCTGAATTGCTGAGCCAGGGGTGCTTCTCCTAGCATGATAGGAGTAATAGGTGTCGCGCTTTGACCTATATCGAAACCCATCCGCTGTAATTCCGATTTGAAAAAGCGGGTATTATCCCACAACTTATCGACCAATTCAGTGGATGCTTCCAAAATATCAAGAGCAGCCAGGCAGGCGGCTGTGTCGGGGGCGGTCATGGCAGATGAGAACAAGAAAGGTCTGCCACGCTGGCGCAGCCATTCCACAACCAGCGGGTTGCCGGCAACCACACCGCCGACAACACCAAAGGCTTTCGAGAGAGTTCCAATTTCGACATCTACCTTTCCGTGCAATCCAAAATGATCCACGATACCACGCCCACCTCTTCCTAACACACCTTCGCCGTGCGCATCATCCACCATTAGGATGGCGTCATGTTTTTTAGAAACTTCATAGATTTTATCCAGGGGAGTAATATCACCATCCATACTGAAAACGCCATCGGTCACCACCAGCGCTCTGCCGTATTTTCCCTTTTCATCATTAAACGCACGCTCTAAATCATCCGCGTCACAATGAGCATAGCGTACAATGCGCGAACCCGCTAACCGGCATCCATCGATAATGCTGGCATGGTTTAGCTCATCGGAAAATATAGCGTCCTCTTTCCCTACCAGAGCCGGGATAGCGGCAATGTTGGCATTGAATCCGGATTGAAATGTAATGGAGGCTTCGACACCCTTGAATTTTGCCAGGCGTGATTCTAGCTGCACATGCAAATCGGTTGTGCCAGCAATCGTGCGCACCGCTGCAGGTCCGACCCCATAAGTCTCTACGGCTTTAGCTGCAGCAGCCACTACTTTGGGATGGTTAGCCAATCCTAAATAGTTGTTGGAACAAAAATTCAGCACCTTCTTTCCGTCCACAACCAGCCAGGCGCCTTGTGGTGAACTAATGGTTCGGATACGGTTGTATAGACCCGAATCTTGCAGATTTTGTAATTCATCCTGAATCCATTTCAATCTTTTAGACATGGTTTACCTCATTATCTTTCTAAGGATTTTTTTTAGAGCGCTTTTTCCCTAAACCAACGAACCTGCCTAAAACTTCTCCCATTGTTGGCGCTTCGATACCCAAAGTCATATCTTCGTTTGCCCATTGAAACGCCTGACGGTCTTTCCACCATTGTGCCTCGCCCTTTCTGGCTCTGGCAAACGCCGCCGTCAGTGAAGCCTGATCATCCGCAAGGATATTTTGTTTCAGCTCGATTAAATCATCGATCAAAGAATCAATCAATCGGACGGTATTTATCTTATTAGATTTTACAATGGATGCCAATGCCTCAGGGGTATCTGTATCGGCGCCGCTTGTCACCTGAGCATAAGGCTTGCCTGCCAATTTCTGAGCATCTATCCAGCCCGGCTTATTGGAAGTGATGTTGACCAACGATGCAGCCATCAACTGGGGCAGTAAATGAACAGTGCTCATCAATCCATCCATTTCTACTGCGTCTGAAAAATAAGGTATGGCTTGGAGCAACTTCGCCAAATCATAGCCCAATTTAATCGCCTCCGAGGGAGAATCCTGTGTAGCGATAATACCCAGAACGGCATCGTGAAACAAATCAGCTCGCGCTGATGAGAAACCGCTTCCCTGTTCATGCAAATAAAGGGGATTGAGGACAGGGGTCAACCCCACATAATATCTTTCTTCGGGGAGTAATTCCTGCATCCATTGGATAACCGGCTGTTTCAATGGGCTGGTATCCATGACCACCGCGCCCTGCTTTAAAACAGGGGCAATAATTTCAAGCGTTTCATGGATTTGATCGAAAGGCAGCGCCAAGATCACCAAATCCGCATTATCCACCGAATGAGGTAGATTGACTTCGTAGCGATCGATAGCGCCGGCTTTCATCGCCTCTCTGTAAATTTCGGGTGTACGGGTGTGTCCAAGACGGGTCAACAATTGGCTTTGTCCTGCCAGCGCCAGTCCAATTGATCCACCTATTTGACCCAATCCAATGATCGTGATATTTATCGGCATATTTACCTCAGCTTATATTATCCGCTTCTTGCAGATAATGTAATAATCGATCTTCGAATGTGTCTGCTTTGGGAGAAATTCTATCGTGATGGCGGCGGATAAGATTGACACACAATGGCTTGGCTCCTGCCTCCTGAGCCAGCCTCGCTCCCCATTCCGGATGGAGACGATGAATAACAAAAACTCTGCGGTATTTATCCATAGATTTAACATCCATTTCTGAATTTCGAAGCCAACGGGATACCAAGCCGGGGAAAAATGTATTCCCCAACACCAACCAAACCCGCTCCCATAAGTGCAAAGGCTGGTTGATTTTTCCTATATCATGCAGTAACGCCGCCGCCAGTAGATCCGGGTCTCGATGATTGTTTTTTATCAAACGATGCATCACTTTCAAACTATGCGCCTGCTCCCCAGAATGCATTTGGACAAATAAATTATATTCTTGCGGTGTGAGAATAGTATGGACAAATTCCAGTTCGTCCACCGAGGGCGATGCTAATAATGCCTGCCAAAATTGCCAGGAACGATAAACGATACCCAAGCTCTATCCTACTAATAACGTCATCAATAGATTCAAAGGGGGACCAATGATCTTTCCTAATATTCCCAGTAATACGATCGCCATTAAAATCAACGATCCATAGGGACGGATCGTTTCTAAAAACCGCGACCAGGATGGCGGGAAAAAGTATTCAGCGATCTTCTCACCATCTAGGGGCGCAATCGGTATCAGGTTGAACAGCATCAAAAGAAGATTGATATAAATAAATATATATAAAATTTGGGGCAAGGTAGGGAAAAAATTATTTGCTGCCTGATACATTGCCAGGGCAGCATCGTATTTCGAAACCAAACCCAAACGAAATGGAATCGCCGCCAGAATAGCCATCAACAGATTGGAAGCCGGACCTGCCAACGAAACCCACATGAGCGCGGCAGGGGATTTCCTCTGTAACGTGTATGGATTCACAGGCACCGGTTTTGCCCAACCAAACCATGCCACCAATAACAGGAGTGAGCCGATCGGATCAAGGTGCGCCAGTGGGTTTAAAGTTAGCCTGCCATTCACGCGTGGAGTATCATCACCAAAATAATCTGCAGTCAAGGCATGTGCCAGTTCATGAACAGGGAATACAATAAATAATATGATCAAACGGGCAAAAAGCGAAGAGGGGTCTAAATTGAACATTCATTTTCTCCAAAAAGATTATACCATTGGCAGGTAATACTATTCGCTAACGCTCATGTTATAATGCCCTCATGCTGCCTGATATTAAATTGGATGATCTCGTCCGATTGAAAAAACCACACCCTTGTGGTGGTTACGATTGGAAAGTTGTGCGTTTGGGTGCAGATATCGGATTGGAATGCCAACAATGCGGAAGACGTGTCTTACTCACCAGGAGAACGCTGGCTAAGCGTTTAAAAACCGTGTTGCCCTCACCCCATAATGGCTAATTCGAGTAATGTTCCACGCATTTTATTTCTCTTCTCCGATACCGGGGGAGGTCATCGCAGCGCGGCGGAAGCGATCATCGAAGCTATCCACTTACAATATGGCCATCATTTCGACATTCAAATGGTGGATATTTTCAAAAAATGCGCCCCACTGCCATTGAATTATATGCCCGAGCTGTATCCCAAAATGGTGAAAGTGCCCCAAGCGTGGGGATTGGGCTATAAGATGACCAACAGCCACCGGCGAGCCCGCT
>JBDKUB010000053.1:0-4120 GCA_039679915.1 Anaerolineaceae bacterium | reverse complement strand
GATACGACGGGGTGAGTAAAGCCAGTACACTCGCTTCTCAGCCATGATAACGGTAGCTATTCCGGCGCAGGCTAATTTCCGATAACGATTTTACCTTGCAGCTCCGAGGTCCATTCGACATTGGCGTATGTGCAGTGTTTTCACCATTCACCGCTCTCTGTAGCACCGTTTCAGCGTCTACTCGTCCTCATCTTCGCTTTTCTATTGGAAATTAGTATATCATATCTTTAATATCGATGATGAGGTTTAGATTTATATTTTTTCGAACAAGTGGTTTTCCAAAGCATGTTTTATGGGTCTAGCTTTTGATATTCCCTCATATGAAGAAAGGAAGAGGATTTTCCATAATCTCATATTAACCCATGTCTTGAGTGCAGCGAAGGAAGTGCGAAACATCTAAACCTGGTAGTGGCAAAGCCGTTCGCTTCGTTTGGGGTGACAACCTTCTTTTGGGATGATGCCAAGAGGAAAGATTACTCTGCAATCGATATATAAGATTAAAAAGAAGAAGAAGATTGATATTATTTATCTATGCACGCTTGAAATGAGCAAAGATTATGTTAAAATGAAACTAGTCAATGCTAGGAGGTGAAAGATGAAAGCAGTGGCAGAAATTCGGCCTTCTCCCATCGCCGGTAGATGGTACCCGGCGGATAAAGAATTGCTGGCTGAGAGTGTGGATGAATACATTCAATCCGCCAAGTTGCCGAATATCGAAGGAGAGGTCGTGGGAGTTATCGCGCCGCATGCCGGTCATCTTTATTCAGGACCGGTCGCCGGCTATGCCTTTGCAGCTTTACGCGGCTTAAAACCTGAAATTGTCGTGATTGTCTCACCTATGCATTATCCTTATCCGCAGCCATTCTTGACCTCAGCCCATTCTGCCTATCAGACTCCTTTAGGAATTGTGAAAATCGATAAAAAATTCATTCAGTCTGTCCAACATGATATGATGACTGAGCTTGGTTTGGAGCTTACCTCAGTAGCCAACGACCAAGAACATTCTTTAGAGATAGAATTACCCTTTTTGCAGCGAGTTCTGGATCAAGAGTTTCAAATTGCCCCCATTATGGTAAGGGAATATAACTTGCGAATTATACGTGAATTTGGGCGCATCTTGGCAAGGAACCTGCAGGGCAAGAAATATATTTTGGTTGCCAGCACCGACCTATCTCATTTCTATCCACAGGAACAAGCCGAGGTATTCGATGGTGAATTATTACGTCGATTGGCTAAATTCGATCCGGAATTGGTGTTTCACGCCGAAGATGAAGGTGTAGGATTTGCATGTGGAAGAAGCGCTGTGGCTGCTGTATTATGGGCAGCCAAAGAGCTTGGCGCAAACCATGTGCAACTATTGCATTATGGTACATCCGGAGATGTAACCGGTGACTTTAGTCAAGTAGTGGGATATGGCGCGGCTGTCATCACCAGAAAAGCGCAGGAAAAGGGATGATCGGGAATATTATTGCGATCATTTTATTGATTGCATTAAACGCGTGTTTTGTAAGTGTTGAAATTGCTGCTCTTACCTCCCGCAAGGCGCGAATTGACAATATTGCCGATACGGGCAACAAAGCCGCCCTGATTGTAAAAACATGGCTGGTGAATCCGGCTACCCGGGATCGATTAATCGCTGGGGTTCAATTGGGTGTGACAGCCGTAAATTTAGCTTTGGGTGCGGTTGGAGAAAATACCCTAAAAGCTTTGCTCGATCCTTTATTCCAGGGTATGCAATTACCCCCATATCTTCAATTTCTTCTGCCTGTCACTGCCAGCTTACCTTTGATTTTATCGCTGATCATCATCACCAGTGTCACGGTCGTTTTTGGTGAACAAGTCCCCAAGGTGGCTACCTTACATCAACCCGAACGGGTTGCATTGTTGGCTGCCCAACCTATGCGTATATACAATTCGATTTTCAAATGGTTTATCAATTTTTTGGATTGGTTGACGCAAAAGATACTGGCAATGGTTGGATTGAAAATGATGGGCGAACATCTCAACCGCTATACGGTAGAAGAATTAAAACGGATTTTAGATGACTCAGAAGAAGGCGGTGTGATCAAAGCTCCGCAGCGCGAAATGCTGGATGCTATTTTTGATCTTGGTAAATTATTGGTGCGCCAGGTGATGGTCCCGCGGACAGAGATGGTCGCTGTGGAAGCAGATATTCCGCTGGTGGATATCATTAAATTGATCAATGAGTCGACCTATACCAAATTTCCCGTGTATGATGACAACCTGGACCAGATTTTAGGTATAGTGCATGTCAAGGATTTGTTACGCGTATTGCAATCAGGCGATTGGAAAGACCGCACAGCGCGGTCTTTGGCGCGTGAAACCATCTTCGTACCCGAAACGATAACGGTGGGCGTATTATTACAGCAGTTTCGACAATACCGTCAGCATATTGCTATCGTATTGGATGAATATGGCGGAACCGCCGGCTTGGTTACTCTGGAAGATTTGCTCGAAGAGATTGTAGGAGAGGTGAGCGACCCGTTCGACCATGTTAGCGAAGAAATCATCGTATTGCCAGATGGCAGTGCTTTAATCGATGGTTTGACTTTGATTGAAGATGTAAACCAGGAATTAGGGTTGAATTTGAGCGACCCGAATTATGATACGATTGCCGGATATATCATGGGGAAATTGGATCGTATCCCCCATTTGCATGATGTGGTGGAAGTCGAAGGCATCCGCTTGAAAGTCGAAGCGATGGATGGATTGCGGATTTCAAAAATCTCTTTGACTCGAATCGATAATCCTCCCCCATCGAATTAATCCAGATGACCACGTTTATCGAAGTAGCCGTTAATATACCTCATTCGGCAGGCATTTATCATTATCATCTGCCGCCTGAATTGGATGGAACGATCAAGGTTGGACATCTGATTCGGGTGCCCTTTGGCAAACAGTCTGTTCAAGGGGTTGTGATTGGATTTATAGATAAACCGGAGGTCCCAGAAACCAAGCCAATCGAAGCCTTAATCGACCCATACGTTGCGTTGACTGAAAAGCAGATTATGCTGGCACGCCACTTGGCGAATACCACCTTGGTCTCGTTGGCTGCCTGGATCGAATTAATGTTGCCGCCCGGTTTATCTCAACAGGCTGATTCTTTGTATAGTCTCGGGCAAAAATACCCAGTCGCCCTGGGAGAAAAGATCACGCCATTACAGAAAAGGATTCTCGGGCTTATCTCTCAACGCGGCGAAATGACCGGACGTCAAATGGCTCATGCACTGCCGCGAGTCAATTGGCGCTCGGCGGTTCAGTCTTTGGTACGCAAGCAGATATTGACCGTTTCACCAATCTTAATGGCTCCAAATGTTCGACCCAAGAAGGAACGCACTGTGAGGTTATCTTGCGCTCCCGAACAAATCGATTCATTCCTCAGTCAGCTTGGAAGACCCGGGTCAGAAGCAGCCCGGCGTAGAAAGGCAATTTTAGAATATCTGCGGGACAAGCCCGGCGAAGTGGATGTCCAAACGGTATATTCTATATGTGGGGGAACGTCATCTGATATCATGAAGTTGGTTTCAATAGGCGCCATCAGTGTGGGTGAGCGGGAAGCCTGGCGCGACCCGTTATTGTCCGCGCCACCTCAACCGTACGAAGCGCCGATACTCATCCAAGATCAGCAGACCTGCCTGGATGAAATCAAGAATTCTCTGCAGGCTTCATTGCAAGGTGAGAGCCAGTCTCCTATCTTATTGCATGGCGTTACCGGCTCAGGAAAAACAGAAATTTACCTTCATGCGGTACAGGCAGCCCTCGACCAGGGGCGTCAGGCTATCGTCCTGGTGCCGGAAATTGCCCTGACACCCCAAACGATTCAGCGTTTTGTGGGACGATTAGGAAGCCGGGTAGGGTTGATCCATTCTCGTTTATCATCTGGCGAGCGTTATGATACCTGGCGTCGGGCGCAAACCGGTGAAATCGATGTAATCATCGGGCCACGCAGCGCATTGTTTACCCCCTTACCCCGCGTTGGTTTGATTGTGATGGATGAGTGCCATGATGCTTCATATTATCAAAGCGAACCGCCATTTTATCATGCCAGGCATATTGCCATCGAATACGCCCGATTAATTGGAGGCTTATGCCTTATGGG
>JBDKUB010000024.1:0-8072 GCA_039679915.1 Anaerolineaceae bacterium | reverse complement strand
GGATATTAGGAAATTACAGTGCATCGGCAACTGTTACAAAACAATACCCAATTACTACTTTGATCAGTCCACTTAGTGGTTCGGGATTATCTGATACGCCAACTTTCATCTGGTCAGCAGTCAATGGCGCCGCCCGATATAAATTAGAGGTCTCTCTGAATAAAAATTTTTCTCCACTATATGACCAAATTACTACAGATAATACTCGCTATACGCCAACTAAAAAATATCCAATGAATCAAACATACTATTGGAGAGTTGCCATAATTGATAGTGATGGCAAAATTGGGCCATTCAACGATGCTGTAATTATTTTAGACCCTTATCCTTATCATATCTATTTACCAATGACGATTAAATAACAAAACAATCAACTAGAACCAATATCTTGATTTTGGTCTGTTTGAAGACCATCCTTTTTTCATAATTTGGCTTCCACGATCATAAGCCGAATCGATATCAAGTTATAGAAAAGATAATCACTTGATCGTTTTCGTAAATCGTGATGAATTGCAGTCTATCTTTGAGATCAAGGATTAGTGGAACAACCATTTTTGGATTTCGATTTTTTACCATATAGATATAAGAAAATTTTAAATCAAGCGTGTTTGAGTAGTTTTCCAAACACGCTTGATCTTCATATTGACACTCTTGCAGTTGATCATGGCTTTGCCACAGATCGATAAATTGGCTGCCATCCACCCACTCCCTCCCCTGGGGAGTGGCTAAACTCACAGACCCGGAAAGGGTTGGAAACCATTCGGAGATATAGTCCTCACCGGCGCCGTATATCCCCGAGATGACCAGAAACTGACTGTCTTTGGGGAGGTTGGCTTTGATCCAGGTCATGGCTTCGATATTTTCGGCATCGAGATACTGGCGCGGCGCCGCAACGAAGGCTGAAACTAAACCGTAGCATAAGATGAAAGCCAACAGGATGGTCGAAATGGTGGACAGCCTTCTCCTTTCGATTTGAGGTGAGGGCGCGATATTTGGCGTTCCCGGTATTTTTTCTTGGGGGAGATTCAACATCCCGACCAGAGCCTCCAGCCCAATGGCAACTAAAAGCGAGGTGGGGAGGATGGCGTAGGAAGCTACTAATCTTGGTTCCAAAATAAACACAATCCCTAACCAGGCTGGCAGGAAATATTGCTTATCTTTCAGGCAAACAAAAATACCCACAAGCGCTAAAAACCCTTGCAGATGTAAATAGGGTTCATTGGTCTGCATAAAGAGAAAGGCAGCCAGGTATGAAGTCCAGGAATGAGGATTGGCTTGCAAAGCGTTGAGGAAAGGCGTAAAGCCATGGCGGGAGATAGCCAGTATCCACCAGGGTGAGGTTAACAGGAGCGTCCCGGCAGCGACCATGCAAAAATTGAAAAAGCTTTTTCGATTGCGCCCATTGAATAGGAAAATCAAAACCGCACTATACACTAAAAATTTTGCCACGATCGGATGCGAAAGGACCGTCAGGGTTACCCATAGGATCGATCCAAGGAGGTGACGGCGAGTGGGCTGGGTGGATAAAAGCCAAATCTGCTGGAGAGCCAGGATAGCAAAGAAATAGCCCAATGCTCTGGGTAAACCTCCCCCAACGATCATAAAATCGATAGCCGTTGGTAAGAGCGCAAAGGATAGCACCGCGAAACAAACCTGCCAGTCGGATGCCAGAATGGTCTTTGCCAATCGATAAAAAGCCACAATAGTCAGGATCGAAAAGACTGCCGGAAGAATCCGCAGCAAATCGATGACGGGGATGTGGAATAAAGAAGAAACTAGTGCAGAGATATAAAATGAGAGTGGAGGATATACGAAGGGGATGGATAGACCGTTGTATGAGATGGTATCAGGGAAGGAGAATTGATTCTGCAAGAGGGCGTTGATAAACGTGAAAAACAAGCCGCCATCTTTAAGCGGGAACTTTGCCGATAAAACGGGTTCAAGGCGAACAAATCCCCCCAAAATCAATGCCAGCAGCAGTGCCATCGATTTTGCATCCAAAGTTGAGCTTTTATTTTTGTGATTCTCTTCCATGCTTTATAAGTATACAGTGGACTCCCAAAATGCCATAATAGCCCAAAGTTATTATTACATTTTTGTAATCTATTCCGCTAAGAAATATCGATTAATGTGGTTTAGAATTCAGTTTATTATCAATTACGGATATGCCGGCTGTTTGATTCGACGCCATGAATAAAAAACCAATCCTGAGTGTTGCCTTTGTTTCATTGATATTATTGGGGATTTTTGTGGTTTTGATATTGAACTCGCATGATTATGACCCCACGGCTTTTGTGCTTTCCGGCAGCCGGTTTAGTCAAGCTGAACCTCAAGGGACTACAGGATACGATGGTCAATTTGCGTATTATATTGCCTTAGATCCGTCAACGGCTTATCGATACATGGATGAACCGGGAAAGAGGTATCAGCGCATTTTATTGCCGGTTCTTGCCTGGATGTTTTCTTGGGGTGGAAATCCCATAGCTGTTCCATGGGCATTACTGGGAATAAACATTACAGTTGTAATCCTAACGGTGACCTTGTTGGCGGTTATGTTGCAAGAGCAGCAGAGTCATCCCTGGTTGGCTTTGACTTATATTTTCTATATTGGAACGTTATTTTGTATTCGAGCAGACCTGAATGAACCCTTGGCAGTCGCATTGAGTTTATCGGGCTGGTTTTTGTATCACCGTCGAAACCTAACGGGGGCAGTTGTTCTGTTCGCTTTGGCTGGTTTGGCGAAAGAAATCGGATTGATATTCCCATTGGCGATTGCCTGCTGGGAATTGCTTCACAATCAAAAACGCAGAGCTTTGATTATTTTCAGTTTTAGTTTGCTGCCCTATTTGATTTTATTTGGCTGGCTGCAAAGCCATTGGGGTAATTCGACGGGCTCACTTATGCCAAACTGGTTGCCGTTTTCGGGGATTGCGGTGCTGCAGGATCGTGCATTTCTTATCGTGGTAGCGACCTGGTTTTTGTGCCCGATAGTGATCTTATTGATATTCCTATTCAAAGATATCCTGAGCAGTCCTAAGGTGCATTGGAATCTGGAGTCTTTTTTGGTATTAATCAACATTGCCTTCCTATCCATTCTGCCTATCGAAACCTGGCAGGATCCCTTAGCCATATTCCGTTCAGCAATACCGTTGGTGCTTGCTGCGATGATTTGGATGGCTAAAAATCACCGGAAACTGCTGCTGTATTTAACGGCATTCTGGGCGTCATCTTGCATCCTTTTATTTATAACGCCCGGAATGGTATTTTGATGTTTTCATCGATTGAATAACATAAGGACAATAATCGTTTAGAATTGTAACCATGCGCCGATTATCGCGAAATTGGATTTTAGCCATTGCGTTTTTCATCTGTCGATTGATATTTATCATCTCGACTCCTTTGGATGGAATTAAAGGTTATGGAGATTTCGTCCATTTTTATCATCTGGCGCAAATGGGGGTCCCCTTTTTGGATTATTGGGTTGAATTTCCCCCGATATTTCCATTTTTATCGTGGTTGATTTATCAGATAGCCGCCGGTCAGCAGCATATTTACGATTATCTCCTTCTGATTATTTTGACCTTAGTCCAAACCGGCAGCCTGGTGGTCTTTGCGAATCTTGTTAAGCAAGTAAAACCAAGATCAAATCATAGGGTAAGTATTGCTGCTTATTTTTTGGTCAACCTGATTCTGGCATATAACTGGTGGTATTTTGATGTATTAGCGGTAATGACGTTGTTATTGGGTCTGTTATGGATATTCAATGGTAAACATATTCGAGCTGTGGTCATACTTGCTATCGGCACGTTGACGAAGCTATTTCCCGCCCTGGCTATTTGTTTGATTTGGCGACATTCGTCATTAAAGAAGGCGGTTCTATTAACCTCGATTCTGGTATTGATCGTAGTCGGTGCATACATGGTTTTATTCTCTGTTGCGCCTGAATTTACAAAAGCTTCCATATTATCGCAATCCAGCAAGGGATCATGGGAAACGGTTTGGGCATTGATAGATGGTAATTATCGTACCGGTAATTTCGGTGCAGAGGTCGAGCGGCTGGATGCAGCTACGGCAGATAATTTATTAGGAAACCCGCCGCGTGTTTCCCCTTGGATAACCCTTCCTGTCTTTTTATTGATTGGGGGTTATTTTTATTTACGACTTACCGAAAATCAGCCGAGTGTTCAATTGGGTTTGCTTGGTATGGCGTTTTTGTTATTTTTCCTTTGGATGCCGGGTTGGAGTCCACAGTGGATTTTATACCTTATTCCGGTAGTTTTGCTGATATTCGATGATTCAGAAGGGATAATCATTTCAGGGATTTTAATCCTTATCAATCTCTTGGAATGGCCGGTATTACTTTCGAGAGGTTATCCGTGGGGATTATGGCTGACAATACCCGTGCGGACGATATTTTTTATCTTTTTAATTATCCTTACCTATTCTCGAATTAAACAATTCATGCTTGGACGCAACGAGCCAATCGACCAGGGAAATTTGGAGTATTCATGAGAACCCGCCCTAACATGATCATCAATCTAATCGTCATCCTGTCCATTGTAATTATCGTCGGTTTATCCTGGGCAAATTACCAATACACCAGTCAATATCCTGGTGGGAACGATTTTTTATCGCGATGGCTCGGCACTCGATTGTTTTTGTTGGAAGGGCAGAGTCCATACAGCCAAGAGACCTCGGAAGCTATCCAAAAGATGATGTACGGCAGGCTGGCAAGACCAGATGAAGATCAAGTTTTATTTGTATATCCACTGTTTTCGATTTTTATATTCGCACCTTTCTCCTTGATTGGTGATTATGCCCTTGCCAGAGCCGTATGGATGACATTCTTAGAAATATCGATTATAGGTTTAGCGATCATATCGCTTAATCTTTCCCGCTGGCGAGTTCCGCGCGGTATATTGGTTTTATTTTTGTTGTTTTCTATCACCTGGTATTACGGCATTAGGCCGGTAATCAATGGCAATGTAGCCGTCATGATTGCTTTAGCCATGGGCGGGATTTTTCTGGCTATTCGCACGAACCATGATTATTTTGCGGGATTGCTGATGGCCATCACAATGATAAAACCTCAAATGGTGGCACTTTTAATACCTTATCTGATACTGTGGGCAATTTCAAACCAGCGTTGGACGATTATTTGGGGTTATTTAGGTAGTTTATTTATATTAGTAGCGACTTGCATGTTGTTCATTAACGATTGGATTATTCAAAATCTTCGCCAGGTATTATCCTATCCTTCCTACACATTACCTGGAACACCCGGGGCGATCTTTTCTGAATGGCTTCCGGGAATAGGCAAGCAGATGGGATGGGCGTTGACCGGGCTTCTGGCTGTCCTCATCATATGGGAATGGCTTCAGGCAAGGAATAAAGAATTCAATTGGTTTTACTGGACAGGGGTTTTGACGATCGTCGTAACGAACTTAATCGGTATACGCACCGCCACAGAAAATTATATTGCCATGCTGCCAGCCCTGGCTTTGGTTTTTTGTTTGTTCGATGAGCGCTGGCATATTGTTGGGCGCTTTATTGTTATCGTGAGTATGATCGCCCTTTTTGGCGGTGTTTGGTTTATTTTTATCGATACTCTGCAGCCTGGCGATCAACCTATCCAATCTCCGATTATGTTTTTTATCCTACCGGTTTATCTGCTCATTGGATTATATTGGATCCGATGGTGGGCATTAAATCCACCCCGTTTATTATTAGAACAATTTCGCGAGATATATGAAGAAAAAATCGAGTGAAAAAATCTGATGAAGCGGTTTGAATCACGAAATTGGCTAATAATTCTTTCACTTATTGGGTTCCTCCTGATAATATGTCTTTACTACGTTGTTCATAAACCTTTCGATGGGGATTTGGTTTATAAATCAAGCTGCAACCTGAAGTATCTATTCATATCGATAGCGATGGTAATTTTGGCAGGTGGGCTAGGAAAATGCCTGTTGGGTATTCTGAAGGTCGATCAGAATCGCCCCATTGTATCAATGGCTTTAGGATTGGGATGTTTAAGCCTAGTTTTTTTGATGATCGCCTGGATATTCGGTATCTCGGTGTGGTGGGGATGGGGAATACTCGTGGCTTTGTTTATCGGGCTGTTTCGGAATATACACGCTTGGGTTTTAGAAATAGCCTGTGTGAACCAAGATATCTGGCATGGAAGTGAAACTTTAGGGAAAATCATTGCTGGGTTTTGCTTACTTATTTTGTTAGTGACCTTAATCATCGCTTTAGCGCCACCGGTAAAATTCGATGCACTTGTATATCACCTGGCATTACCTCGTAATTATATTAATGCACAACGAATAAATTATCTCCCGGAAAATACATTTTGGGGAATGCCACAGGTTGGTGAGATGTTATATACCTGGGTTATGTTGCTAGGAGGGACAAATGCGGCTGCCTGCCTTGGTTGGCTAACCGGTTTTATGACTTTGGTCGGACTTCTTCAATTTGTGGCTAAAAAATTCGACCCGCTTATGGGATGGATTGCCGTTGCTGCCTTGCTCTCCGGATATACATTGGCAGCCTCTCTTTCCTGGGCTTATATCGATTGGTTCACGATGTTATTTGGATTAAGTGTATTGATTGGGTTGGATCAATGGATGGAGAAGCCAAATACACAAACCGTTATATTAATGGGGGTATTAGCAGGTTTTTGTTTAGGGAGCAAATATACGGCTGGCGTTATCGTCATCGCGACAATTATGGTGATGATATGGCGTTTTTATTGGGGGAAAAAATCTCGGGAAGAAATTAAATACAATTTCTCCACATTAGTTGTTGAAGTTATTGAGTTTGGTTTATCGGTCTTTGTGATTACACTACCCTGGTGGATTAAAAATTATCTCAGTACCGGCAATCCTTTTTATCCGGTGCTTATGACAGGCGGAACGATGGATGCCTTTCGCCTGTCCTTCTATCAATTACCAAACTCTAAACCAATTTGGCATACATTACTGTTACCGTTTATGGCAACTTTCATGGGCGTCGAGGGGGGAGTGGGCTATAGCGCATCGATCGGTCCTTTGCTTTTGGGTTTAGCCTTATTTGCATGGTTGCCACAATCTGAAAGGTTGGCAAGTCAAAAACGAACCACCCTTATGGTCACTTTTTTCGTACTTTCTGCACTTTTGATTTGGATGGTGGCAAGCAGGTTTTCTGAGTATCTTACTCAATCCAGGTTATATTTTGCGTTATTCCCTGCTCTAGCGGTGCTGTCGGCAATAGGCTTCAACGGATTTTCACAATGGCAGTTATCTGGAATACGGTTTCGTTTTGTTGTTGGTTCATTAGTTATTATGTGCTTGGGTTTTTCTGCCTTGGAAGTATCAAGAGACGCAATCAAAATGGGCACATTGGATGTTTTATTCAATATCGAAACAGAAGAAGAATATCTGGGTAAAAATTTAGGGTGGTATTATCCGGCGGTTTCTGATGTCGCGACTTTCGGAAATGGCCACAAGGTTTTGATGTTATTCGAGCCGCGCAGCTATTTTTGCCTCCCGTATTGTGATCCGGATGAAATCCTCGACCGGTGGAAACATGACTTGTACCTTTACGATGATGCCCTTGCGATACTGCAATCTTGGAGAGATCAGGGATATACCTATTTATTATTCAATCGATTTGGGATGGAATATATAAAAGATACGGATTCTCGCTATTTGCCGACAGATTGGGAAAAGCTCGAAACGACATTATCCGAATTGCCAGTCCTTAAAGATTATGGGGGAGCTTACATTACTTATTCATTAACGCCATGAAAAAAATCGATTATCTGGCTTTATTTATTTTTGAAATCCTGATTATCCTGCTGGTTGGATTATTTCAAAAATCACCGGGATATATGGACGCGGAATATTACTATTCGGGAGGCATACGTTTAGCTGAGGGTTATGGATTCAGCGAGGAATTTTTATGGAATTACCTGGATGACCCGCAAGGGATACCCCACCCTTCGCATGGATATTGGATGCCGCTGGCTTCCATATTGGCTGCTGCCGGGATGTTCGTAGGCAATCGAATTTCATTTGAGTTTGGGAGAT
>JBDKUB010000179.1:0-2732 GCA_039679915.1 Anaerolineaceae bacterium | reverse complement strand
AAGGAATGGGATAAATTCTAATAAATAACTATTCGAAGTCAATTTGATGGGGAATTGCCATGTATCTTGATCCTGGATCAGGAAGTGTCATCCTACAAGCAATACTTGCCAGTTTATTGGGTATTGGCGTTGTGGTGAGAATTTTTTGGAAAAAGATTACATCCTTTACGAGTAAGTCACAAATAAAATCCCCTGAGACCGAAGAAAAAGATATTACAGACCAACCATAAATTTGATTATGGATAGATTATCAGCATCATTTCGAGATCCAAGTGGCTTTTTGTTTAAGCGGAATGATCAAATATTCCGGCAAGTTAATTTATGCTATAAAGACGATTATGACTTTTTGATGTCTTGTGGCCTTTACAACCAGCTAATACAAAATCAATGCCTTATTCCTCATCGAGAATCGGATGAACCTCCAAATTTGTCTGCTATAGCATATAAGGTAATTCAACCGGAGAAGGTCGAATTCATCTCTTATCCATATGAATGGGCGTTTTCCCAATTGAAAGATGCTGCGCTGCAAACGCTTCGCATTCAAAATATCGCCCTTCAGGCAGGTATGATCCTCAAAGATGCCAGCGCTTATAATATCCAATTCCAGCATGGTTCGCCAATCCTGATCGATACGCTTAGTTTCACGAAATATAGGGAAGGGCAGCCATGGGTTGCTTATCGTCAATTTTGCCAGCATTTCGTCGCTCCGTTGGCTTTAATGAGTCTGACAGATATCCGCCTAAATAAATTGCTCCAAATCTACATCGATGGGATTCCGCTTGATCTCGCCAGTAAACTACTCCCTCCATTTTCCAGATTAAAAGGTGGCATTCTCACCCATATTCACCTTCATGCGACTGCTCAAAAGCGTTATGCCAAACCCACAGAAGCACTATCTAAGCGATCAGTGCGGGTGAGTAAAGAAGCAATGATTGGATTAACCGATAGCCTTGTCAATACCGTTAAAAAACTTACCTGGAAAGCGAGTGGCAGCGATTGGGCAGAATATTATCGATCGACTAATTATTCGCCTGAGGCATTCAAGCTCAAAAAGCAAATCGTCCACGACCTCATTCATGAGCTTGCCCCCAAATCCATATGGGATCTAGGAGCAAATACGGGCGAATTCAGCCGTTTAGGGCAGGATATCGAAGGTTGTCAGATCATATCCACAGATATCGATGTGGGAGCAGTGGAATTGAATTACCGGGAATGCAAGAAATCACAAATAAAAAACATACTGCCTTTGGTAATCGACCTCACCAATCCTTCACCTGCTATCGGATGGGCGAACAGCGAACGACAATCATTTTTTCAACGCGCACCGGCTGATCTCTTACTTGCCCTGGCTTTGATCCACCACATAGCCATTTCCAACAATGTCCCATTGCAGGATATCGCCCAAACTTGCGCTTCATTAGGAAACAATCTCATTATCGAGTTTGTGCCTAAAGAAGACAGTCAGGTGAAGAAATTACTCGCATCCCGCGATGATATTTTTCATGATTACTCGAATGATGGTTTCCTACAAGCATTCATGCAATATTTCACACTCCAAAAACAAATACCTATCCCGGAAACTTACCGAACCATTTATTGGTTTTCTAAGAATTGATTGTATTCATTCGAATTTTTATCTATTACTTTGGGGTTAAATCATGCCTTTAGAATCGAATACAAAATCGCCCTTGAACTCATGGAGTGGTCTCTTTGTTTTTACCACAATCATTAGTTTTGTATATATTTTCATGGAATGGTTATTTATTATTACGAAACCTTCCTCATTGAGTGCTTTGCCATTCTCTAAAAAGATAGAAGCGCTTTTATTCCTGAGTTCATTTTTGACAGTTTTATGTTTTTTAGTGTTGTTCGTGCTGTTGATTTTGGATTTGATTCCCGGGATAAGAAACTCTCATGAGCTTTTAATTAATCTTGGCGCGTTCTTACCAGCCATAATTTTGGCATCCCTCCTCCTCATGATGGTAGATAATTTTACCTACACGATGTTCCACTATGGCATAGTTTCTTCACAGGGAATAGGGCGCGGTTTATATGCCCTGGGATATCTGATCGTTTTGGGTTATGTTTACTGGCGCATTAAGAAAACCTTGCCAAAGATCAGTCGATTTCTCAATAGAAATAATTTCGAGAAGACAGCCCTTATCATACTCACAGGCTTGATCATAATCTCGTTCTTGATTCCCATTTGTTCGAACGATCTCAATATTGGAACCGGGGAAAATAAAACAACTCAAGCATTGAAGAAACACCCTCATATTATTATTATCACAGCCGATGGCTTGAATGCAGCCAGCATGTCCGTTTATGGCTATGAGAGAGATACGACGCCACGGATAAGAGAACTGGCTGAAACTTCCCTGGTGGCTGAAAATGCCTTCACTAATTCTGGAAGTACGCCTGGTTCGATAGTTTCATTATTTACAGGAAAATATCCAGCAACAGCGCATGTCCTTTATCCTCCCGATATCTTACAAGGGGAAAATGCTTATCAACATTTGCCAGGCATACTGCGTGAGCAGGGATATTATTCTGTTCAAATGAGTATACCCAAGTTCGGCGATGCCTATACTCTTAATTTTATCAGTGCATTTGATGAAGCCAACGGGCGGCGAATTGAGGAGGTCATAACCCAATTGGAATTTATCTATCGGTATATACCGTCAGATTTTGCCTATTTCCTAAATGAAATTACCTATCGCCTCCTTGACCGC
>JBDKUB010000406.1:0-2372 GCA_039679915.1 Anaerolineaceae bacterium | reverse complement strand
CTTTTTTACGTAGTGTCTTTGCTAAAATTAAAGATGATTCGCAATGGAAACCTTTAGGGTCTTCTTAATAATGTAAAAGTGCAAAGATAGAAAGTCAAGTTGGAGCAGGAAATCCTCTGAATTTTTGGTTATCAAAAATATATATTTATATTATCAGGCAGCAAGATCGATGGTGACGCCCGGGTATTTCAATAATCCAGCATCTTGAAGACGAGACAGTAATTCGTTTTGTTCTTCCTCTGATAATTCAGTCAAATCAAAGTCATTGAGAATAGTCTGCAGCGCTTGTAGTGCGTCCTGATTGATATTAATACCACGACTACTTGTCTCTGGAGGAGGTGGCGGCTGATTGAATCCGGCTAATGAACGAATTTCATCTGCGTCGAATCCGGCTTCCTCAATCGCTTCTTTCATCCCTTTGCTTGGCGTAATTCCGGCTTCTTTGAAGGCTTCGAATATTTCCTTGGCATCTTCCTCGGTTATAGATTCGGCATCGTAGTTAGCGAGGATTTCCTTGATCTTTTCTTTTTGTTCATCGGTTATCGCCTTAGGTTCGAACATCATGGACATACCGCCAACTAACATGTCTCCGTTGATTTGATCTATCATATGAGAATCTCCTATTTTAAAACACCTAGATATAGTTATTCCGTGAGCCTGCTCCAACTTGATTTTATAAATGCCACTTATAACTTTAAGGGTGAAAAAGGTTGACTGTGATTTTTCCCTTTGCTCTTTTTTGATTTATTTTTGATTATTGAATTCTTGTTTCCAGATATTCGATAAGGGCTTCGACCATTTTTGAATCAACTTGAAGCGTTTGGGGCGTGCTGCTTTTACTTGAGCTGCTTGATGAAGAACTACTCACAGGAGGACCGCCTGCCCCGGGCATTCCACCGGGCATACCACCGCCTGGACCGCCGCCCATCATCCCGCCTGAAAAACCTCCGTTACTACTGCTATCGGCTTCCAGGGTAGCTTGTTGCTCCTGAGTTAAAGCTCCCATGCCTGTTCCGCCTCCCGTCGAAAGCCCCAATTCCTCTAGTATTTGCATCATGTTGTCTCTGGTTAATTTCATAGCTGAGATAGCAGATATTTGCTCCTTAGTCATGGTGCGTTGGATTTGCCTGTACAGAGCTTCTATCTCAAGCGATGAAGTCATATCATCGTTGCTCAAAGTTTTTACAGCTTTCCATAAGGTCAATAATTGTTTGGCTGTTTCGGCGTCGACTTCATTATCCGTTCCTTGTAATTTCAATGTACCGATAATCAATTGCATTGGAATCGATAAGGCATTCGAGTAGCTGTCATCCAAGTATTGGATATTTTCGTTGGATGACGCATTCGTTGTTGACTTGGCTAGGTTTGCTGCCCCTGCTTGAGGATTTCCATTTGCCTGGGCTGAGGGTGTTGCACTACAGGCACAAAGGCTAATCATGGCAGCGATCAAGTAAATCGTCCGTATTGTTTTTTTCATTATTTTCTCCTGGAAATATTCTGCAATGCAAAATATCGAATTATTTTTGACCATATCCAATATTGAGTGTGATAAAGTGTTATTCGTGTCGTAAGGCTTCGATGGGATCCAATTGCGAAGCTTTATTGGCGGGATAATATCCGAAAAAGACACCCACACCCGCCGCAGAGGTAAATGCGATAAATACTGAATTGACAGAAACGACCGTGCGCATATCGCCAAAAGTACCGAAGATTTTGGCTCCGCCAATTCCAGCTATTACCCCGATTAATCCACCAACCAAACTGAGCAGCAAAGCTTCGGTTATGAATTGGCGGCGAATATCTGAGGGAGTGGCGCCTACCGATTGACGTATCCCGATTTCACGGGTTCTTTCGGTAACACTCACCAGCATAATATTCATGATACCGATGCCGCCCACGATCAGCGAGACACCGGCTACCCAACCCAGTAAACTTCGGAAAGCTGCGGTGGTCGATTCTTGTGTTTCGATAATGTCATCTTGAGTGGTGATGGTGAAATCCAGGGTGTCCAAGGTGACATCGTGGCGCTTGGCAAGCAAGAGTTCGATTTGGTAAATGGTATCTTCGATATCTTCTTCATTTTCCACGGCGACATAGATCATGCGCACCCGGTTACCAACCATACGCGCAAATGGATCACGATTGAATTTGGAAAATACCACGGTAATGGGAGTAAACACATTGCTGTTGTAATCCATGCCGCCGGTCGAGCCTTTTTCTTCCATCACTCCAATCACAGTTAGTTTTACATTACTACCCACGGTGATCACCTGACCGAGAGCAGTGCTATCGCCAAAGAGCTCTTTAGCCAAAGAAGCACCCAAAACTGCTACCTTGGTTTTTCGGTCGAGTTCGGTTTGACTGAAATAGCG
>JBDKUB010000189.1:0-11939 GCA_039679915.1 Anaerolineaceae bacterium | reverse complement strand
ATAACCTGTTTCTCATTTCCATAATTCATTTTTCTTCTATAGGAGCAGGGCTACTGGCTTTAGCAGTTTCTTTTTTTGTTTCTGTTTTAACTTCGGATGTTTTTTCGTCTGATTTTTCTGAGCTGGTAGTACTCATACGGCCACTCCCGGAAGGAGAACGGTGATCCGTGGCATAGAAACCTGAACCTTTGAAAACAATACCGACTGGCGTGTAAACTTTGCGCAGCGTCTTCTTGTTGCACTCGGGGCAACGCGTAAGAGGCAAATCGTTAAAATGTTGCTGCTTCTCAAAGCGAATACCACAATTATCGCACTGGTATGTATAAACTGGCATAAAGCACCTCTAACTTACCTTTCCAATGAGGTCATAACGGTTTATGATTATAGCGCGCCCCGATTAGCTTGGCAAGAGATATGAAGGGCAATATTAATAAAAAATTTACACTTTTCTTAAGGTGAATACAAACTTACTCCCCCCCTGAGGTGGACTTTCTACCCAGATGCGTCCACCTTGCGCTTCCACTGCCAGTTTGCAAAATGCTAATCCCAAGCCCAAACCGCGTCTACGGCCAATCTGCCCCGGCACCTGGCTGAAACGTTCGAATAGCTTATCTGCGTACTCGGCAGGGACGCCAGGACCGGTATCGTGGACGCAGATTTGCACCTCGTCTCCGACCAGGCAAGTCGATATGTTTATTTCACCGCCGCGTGGGGTAAATTTAATAGCATTGTCCAGCAGGTTGGCTAAAATCCGACTGACCTTCAGCGGGTCTGCCATAACGTGGCTGCATTCTTCGGTAATGTTGGTTAGGAGTGTCAAGCCGTAGTGATGGCATTGTGATGTAAATTCTTCAATGACTTCACCGGTCAAGGCTGATAAATCCACAGCTTCCAGGCAGGATTTATCTTCATTGGATTCCAAGCGAGCAATATCCAACATCGCTTCTACCAGGCGCAATCCTCGTCGTGCACCATGATCAGCGATCTCGATGGCACGATATAGTTGTTTATCCTCCGTTTCCTGACAGGTCTCCTCGATGACATTCAATGCACCCAACACAGCGCTCATGGGTGAGCGTAGGTCATGGACTAGGGTTTCGGTGATGAATTCGCGAGCCTGCGCCAGGGCTTGCTCTTCGGTTACATCCCGTAATACGATCATCCACCCGGTAATTTCCTCGCCGTTATGCACCAGGGATGAGAATCTTTCGAATACTCTGATACGACGCCCTTCATCGGGGTACACCGGTTGAGAGACAAGCTCAGGGTCGCGACTTTGGCGTAAGGCTTCCACAATTTCCAAGGCTGCCGTCCGGTCGATTCCCAATGCCTGGAAAGCCTGAAAAGGCAATTCGGGCAGCCATTTGCCGATCAAATCATTCATCGTAAGTTTAGCTAATTGCAGGAATGACGCATTGACCAGTGTAACTATTCCGGCATTGTCCACCATCAAAATGCCTTCGCGAGTCGAATTGATGATGGCAGAAAGGCGCTCCCAACCTGAAACCACATCATCATATAATTTGGCGTTCACCAGCGCTATGGCAGCCTGGTCGGCTAGTTGGGCAATAAAAGCCTGGTCGTTGGTACTATACCCATTGAGGTGAGGGCTTTCCAGAGATAGGACACCCAACACTTTGCCTTCATTGACTAAAGGAATGCTCAACTGTGAGCGGGCTTCTCCGTTAGTGAAATCCAGGTAGTTTGCATCGGTGGTGACATCGGGTGTATTGATTGCCTGGCACGTAAGCACTGCTTTTCCGCAGATGCCTTTAGAAACCGCGAGATCAGTTAGCGGGTTAGAGTAGCCTCGCCAGGCTTTGAATTCCAAGATTTGCCTGGCAGGATCAAAAATGGCGATGTTTCCCCAACGTGAGTGGGTAAAATCCAGCGCATAATCCAGGATTATTTCGAACAAACGATGGGAGTGAGTGGCGGCTGCCAACTGCCTGCCAATGGTTTCCAGGATGGTGAGCTGATTGACACGGCGCGCCAGCGCCATATCACTTTGGGCGTGTAAACGGGAGTTAGAAACAATCAGGGCAGCCTGGGCAGCAAAAGTTTGCAGGAGTTCGATCTCTTCCTCGCCGAACTTATGCGGTTCATCATAATAGACCGATACATATCCCACCTGACCTTCAGGGGTGATGAGCGGAAAATCACCACCGGCGCGAATCCCCTCTTGCATCAAAGCGGTAACATAAATCGAGTTCAACGATGAAGACACCAATTCGGGCATCAAGTTTGGTTGGCCGGTCCGCAAACAGCGAGTGCGCTCATCTTGCGCTAGGGGAATTTGGCGATTTAGCCTCAAGAACGCTTCTGAAAGGCTGCGGCTTTGGGTCAAAATTAATTCGTTATATTCCTGATTAACGATGAATATAGCGCTATGAGCTGCACCACCCACCTCAATCATCGATTGGCAGATTTTGTCCAGCACATCTTGCAAATTGAGGCTGCCATTGGAAAGGATGGTAATTTGGTTCATGGTTTCCAACTGATTGGTGCGCTGCTCGACTTGTTTTTGCAATAAGGCGTTTTCGATAGCGACACTCACCTGACCGGATAGTGTCTCTAATAAATCTAAATCAGAGCTGGAAAACTCTTGATTTTCTTGGTAGGTAAAAACTGCCAGACAGCCAATGACTCGTTCAGAGGCGATCAGAGGAACGCCGATCCAGGCATAAGGGGCATCGTCGTCGACGGGCAGCCCAATGCGCGAAAGCTCTTCCTGAGCGTGATTCGCCAGCAGAATTGGTTGGCGTTCTCGGATTACCCGATCGGTCAACCGATCGGCTAGCTTCCGAGCCGGCCAGAAGACATTTTGACCGTGCTTTACTGCCATGGGATACCAAAGTTGTTCATTTTCCTGGTCGTACAAAGCAATATAGAAATTATCTACCCCCAGAAATTGACGGACTTGCAGTTGCAAGATGGCTAATAAGTTATCCAGTTCGAGTGTGGAACGTAAAACCTGACTGATTTGGTTGAGTGTGGAAAGTTCTTTCAATCGCTGGCGCAAGTGGATTTGAGTCTGATATACCCGGTATGCCAGCAGGGCAATCGCAATCAGCGCGGCAACCAACGCCACCAATAATGCGGTCGCCAGCCAGGGAACGCGCGGCAAGGCAAGCCATAAGGCGATACCCAATAATAATCCGCCGATGATATTGGCAGCTAAAAACAACCAGCGATTCCTGCGTTGTATCGAAAAGGAAAGCGGGCGCTTTTCTTTTTGGAAAGCTGGCTGAGATATGCGTGAATCTGACATGGTCACGGACTAGGCGTGATTGTCGGTGGAGCAGTTGTGCCGATTATGGAGGTGGAGGTGAGGCTTGGAATAGGCGTTTTCGTGTTCGTTAATGCGGGTTTTGTTGTACGGGTAAGTGTGAGCGTCACTTTGGGGGTGGGCGTGGTAGTGGAGAGATTTTCAAGGTGTTCAGTTGCAAGGGTGTACCATTCTTTGGGAACGACATCTTCGGGCAGGTCTACCAAAGATTGCCAATCCTTGACCGCCTCTTTAGTCTTATTGAGCTTTTCGGCAGCCTGTGCCCGCCAAAGGAGCGCGGCGGCACGTTGAAGATCGTCTTCTGCCAAACCAACTGCGCTGTTGAAAGTACCGTAAGCCTCGTCCAGGCGTTCGGTTGATAAGAGCGCTCGTCCCAACCCCAGGCTGATAGGAAATTGCAGGGTGGAGATTTTGCCTTTGTTGATTAGATCGCTTTCTACCTTTTTAGCATCCATAAAATCGTTGACTGCGCTTTGTCCGCGCCCCAAGGCTAAATTGATCAATCCTCGGTATAGATAAATACCGGGAATATTGCTCTTAAGCTGGGTCGCCTGATCGATGGCTTCTAATGCTTTTTCGAAATCTACCTGGTCTTCTTTGAGGCCACTGTCGCTATAAAGCTGTATCGATGAACCCAAACCGGCGTAAGCTCTCGCCAGGGAAACCCACGAATCCGCTTCTTCGGGTTGATGCAATAAATACATTTCCAACATCTGACGAGCTTTGCTGAAATCGCCATTTCTTAGAGCAGCTTCGCCTAATACTTGATAAACGGGGAGCAGGGTGCGATCCAAATCGTACGCTTTCTGGGCGAATTCCAAGGCTGCGGCATCATCGTTGCTTTTCAGTGCTGCTTGAGCTTGATACAGGTATGGCAGTGGTGAATCGGGGAGTAATTCGCCAGCAGTTTTAAAATCGCTCTGCGCTTTTTCTTCCTGTCCGTTGTTAAGGTAGTACACGGCGCGTTCCAGATAAGCTACCGCCAGAGAGCTATCCAGTTGAATAGCTTTCGATAAATCTTTTTCAACATCGGCTTTGGCATCGATCATTAAATTCGCCTGGGCTTTACCTAAAAATGCCGGAGCAAAGCTACTGTCGGCAGCCAGGGCTCGCATGTAAGATTGCAGGGCTAATTGAGGTCTGCCAGATAAGCGGTAAGCTTCACCAATGTAATATTGAATGTCAGCGGCATTCGGTTCGACGTCGAGGGCTTGGTCGAAGTAGTCTATCGCTTTTTCCCAATCATTTTCAAGGAAGGACTGCTGTCCGATTCGATAAGCTTCGCTGCGAGGATGGGGAGTGTTCACATATAAGGGGGTGGGTGTATAAGTGGCTTCCAGCAGCATCCACAGAGGTGTAGGACTACCGGAGATAACCGCTGGAGTCATGGTAGCGGTAGGCTCATGGTAGCCAATATAGGTGGGAGTAGCGGTAAAAGTGGGATAAACCAGCGGCGTCTCGGTCGGGGTGGGTAAGATTACCGCACTGGGTCTCCCCGAGAAGGAATTCCACAGCAGATAACCGCCGGTGACGATGAGCAGTGCCAGAATCAAGCTTATCAAACGGAAAGCAGGGCTGGATAGATACTTCTTGAAATTTGTGCCGGCGGTTTCCTTGGGGATGGAAACTTCCCATTTACGCTTCAGGAGGGGAGTGCTTTTTACCGATTCTTGTGGGGGAAGGGCGCCAGCCATGATCAGCCCCAATTTCGCGGCTTGGTTATCCGGTTCGAATTGAAGAACCGTTTGCAGACAAAAGACGCGCTCTTTGGTGGTATCCACCACGGCGCTCATCCACAACCAGTATTTTGGATTATTTTGATCGCTGCGCAGCAGGCGAGTGAGAAGGTCGCGCGCTCTTTGGCGTTGTCCTTGCCGAATGGCTTCTATGGCTTCGTTCAGCATCACCTCATCGGTCATGACATTATTTGCACCCTGTAATGCTCATGAAATCAAGGTTAAAAGCCGGCTCCAATGGTAAGCATAGGCACCGGCGTGAACACCAAAATAAATACGACTAATCCCAGCAAAGCTAATAATCGCCGCGGCTGATCCAGCTCGGTGATCTGATCCAAGGGTTCTGCGTGCATGCGTCCAAAGATGAAGATCAAGAATGCCCAAAGCCACCATCCTGACCACACCATGCCGAGCAAGACCAAAAAACCTAATATGAATGGCAGTATGGTGTTGATTCGTTTGCCTGCCAAAACATACATGAGATGGCCACCATCGAGCTGTCCGGCAGGGATCAAATTCAAGGCCGTCACCAAAACACCCGCCCACCCAGCCATAGCGACCGGGTGGATCATCACGTCCGTCCCACCAAATGGGAACGGTGCTCCGGTAAAAAAGTAGCGTAGCCAGTACAAGAATGGCTGTAAACCACCATAATCGACCGGCGCGGGCAACCATTGACCAAATATTAAGTACTTCAATCCCAGATAAAGAATCGAATTCCCCTCTAAAATCATCCCCTGGGCTTCTTCAAGGCTAGCGGGTAATATATCGATCCGCGATAAACTCAAGCCCAAAGCCAATACCGGAATAGCAATAATCAGGCCGGATAATGGGCCGGCAAGGCTGAGGTCGAGCAGGACGCGTTTATTTTTAGGGGGCGATAGAAGAGATATGAATGCACCCAGGGTGCCAAAAGGCGGCAGTGGTAATGGCAGGAAATAGGGCAAAGTCACTTGTGCGCCATCTCTCCTGCCGACCAGGTAATGCCCAAATTCATGGGCAAACAAGATACCCAATAAACTGGCGGTGAAAGCCAATGCTTCCAGAATAATTTGAGGCAGGTGGGGTTTGATGCTGTTCAAATCTATGGAGGTATACCCCGCCATTTCCCAAGAGACAGCGTGAATGATGCCAACCCAAAACACACTCAAAATGGTGAGGACAATCAATAGCACGTTGATCCATATTTTGGGATTATGTTCCTTGGCGATTCCCGAGGTGAGAAATACAACATGCCTCTCGCCTTCTTTTCGGAACAATGGGGTAATGTTGCGCGGTCGTAATAGCTCCGCCAGTTGGTCATAAGCTTCGACAGAATCTATTCTTAATAATCCTCGGTAGCGCACCAGATAAGGCGTTCGTGAATCTCCCTGAGTGACATCTTCAATCGATAAAAAACGAGCAACAATCGGGGTTAAGGTATCGGTATCGGTTGGGAACATTTTTTAATAAGGTAAATAATATGTGATGAGATGGTTTGTTGAAAATTCTATTCTAAAATGAAACAAAATCTAAAACTGGTCGTTATTAAAATAATGCTTAATGAAAAGAGCAGGCGGGAGTGGATGGGAGTCGAACCCACCGCGGCTCGCCACGCGACCCACCGCCGGTTTTGAAGACCGGGAAACCCACCGGGATTCAACCACTCCCTGGCGGCATTAAGCATACCCTATTCAATAGGGGAACGCAAGAGGAGGATGATTACCATAAAACCGAGGTGTCATCGCCAGAAAATTGCTTAACCATTTGATAACATTATTCGCTTATAATTAAACAAAATAGGATAGGCATATGACTGCAAACGAGTCACAATATACGGATATCCCGCCTTCGGATCAGGCTCATACACAACCACCCTCGTCGGGGGCTGAACCAGTATGGACTTTCCGCGGCTATCAATTGCGACCCAGTGAGTTCACTACTGCCATGGTGCATTTTTTTCGGGCAGAAATATCACGCGCCAATATCTGGCGTCAGCGGTTGGATGCCACAACCAATTGGGCGGTCATCACCACGGGGGCAGCCATTACCATTGCTTTCAGTCAATCCAGCCATCACGGTGTGATCATTATCAATTCGTTGCTGGTCACACTCTTCCTTTACATCGAAGCGCGGCGCTATCGTTATTATGAATTATGGAGCTACCGGGTGCGTTTAATGGAGACGGATTTTTTCGCCTCCATGCTGGTGCCGCCATTTCACCCAGCCCCCGATTGGGCGGAAAGCTTAGCAGAAAACTTGCTTCATCCCGATTTCCCCATTTCTATGTGGGAGGCGTTCGGCAGACGCTTCAGGCGTAATTATTTTTGGATTTACCTCGTCCTTGCTTTGGCTTGGTTGACAAAAACAGCTTTATTGCCACAAACCGTAACATCTTGGGTGGAGTTTTTCAATAATGCTGCTGTTGGAAACATTCCCGGTTGGTTAACGCTTTCGATTGGGATAGTGTTCAATTCGATCTTGTTCCTTATCGGGTTATTGACTTTTAATCTGCATCAAGCCACCGGGGAAGTACTGCCGCGCTTTGGTGCAGGTTTCCGGCCTGTTCCTGAAGGAGAAGGAACACCGGAAAGTGCGACGCAGCCTTGGTATCGAACTGCAAAGCGACGTAAACAACTGCTGGCTATCATCATCACCGACCAGCCTCAGCAAATTGGTCAGCGCATCCTCAAAGATATGGCTCGCGGGGTAACCAGTTGGGATGGAAAGGGGATGTATACTCAAAAGGGGCATACGATATTAATTTGCGCATTGACTGTAACTGAGGTAAACTATTTGAAAAATCTGGTCCGCCAGGAGGATAGTAATGCATTTGTCATCGTCACTCCGGCGCAAGAAATTCTCGGCCGAGGATTTATGCCATTGAAAGGGGATTGACTGCTTGATATGAAAGCTGGTCGTCAAGCTGAAAGCGCCACCTCGCGGCTCAAATGGGAAGTATTTGGCGCAATTTCCCTAACGATAACCGCAATTACTATCTATGACTTGATCAGGGGAGAAAATCTGGGTATAGCTATTATCGAGTGGCTTTTATTGTTGCTTGCTTCCGCCGCGGTTGTAGAAATTAGCTTTCGTCAGATAAAAAAAATTTATAATCAGATCGATAAACAGGTGGGAGTTCAACAAGAGGTTGTCGATCGAAAAGACATCATCTTGCAACTCAATACCCGGCTTTCTGCATCCCTGGATGAGGAAGAGATTTGCCAGATTGCTGTCGATACCTTGCGAAATGACCTGGGCTATAAAAAATTTAGCTTGTATCTTTCCGATCCGATTAGTGGAGCGCAAACCCATTATGGCACCTGGAATACTGCCGATAGTGCTTCACCTCCCAGAACTGCCGGTTCGAATGATGCTACACGAGTATATGCGCCTCTTCGTCGCGGAAATCAGACGTTAGGCGGGTTGGTCATCGAAAGCCCTCCAGACACCCCAATTTCGATCCAGGAAGAAACCGACTCGATTAACATCATCGCTGATCAAATTGCCATCGCTATTTCCAATGCCCGACTCTTCAACCATTTGCGGCAGCAGCAAACCACCGCTGAAAATCGCCAATTGGAATTGAAGCAGCGTGAACGTTATCAATCTTTGCTCAATTTTCTTACCCGGGCTGCATTACAAAACCGAGATTACCAATCCATGCTGCAAACTCTCACCGAACACCTGGGCAGGTTGTTCGAGGCGGATAGCTGTATCTTAGCTCTATGGGATGAAGCCCGCGAATTACCCAAGCCGGTGGCAGCTTCTGGGCCTTTGCGCCAAGTGGTGCGTACGATGCAATTCGAACAAGCTGAACTTGGATTAATGTCAACGGTATTAAACTCTGCCAAGGCATTGGTGGTACAAGAAGCCAATATGCCCATTTATATCAATCCGCGTTTAGCTGCCCAACTGCAAGCCCGCAGCTTGATCAATTTGCCCCTGGTTGCTGACCAGCAGAAACTAGGGGTTGCCATATTAGCTTTCGAAAAAGAACGGTCGTTTAGTGAACAAGATATTCTTTCAGGTGAACAGGCTGCCAGCCAGATTGCTTTGGCGCTTGCCAAGGTCGATGCTTTGAATGTTGCCCAGCAAAAAGCTGCGGAATTGGCTGCCTTGCAGCGGGGTGCGGCTGCCTTGCTTTCGACTTTGGACCTGGAAGCCCTCCTAGGCCAGTTCCTGGATGAATCGATGACAGCCATTCAATCTGCAGATAAAGGAATGCTGTACTTAGTTGCCCCGGAAACAGGCGAATTACAAGTCCGGGCTGTGCAGGGATATACCGACCCGCGCATCCGCACCTTACGAGTTACTTCGGGCAATAGCCTTACATCGCGGTCAGTGCGGGAACGCAGGCCTTTGTTGGTTAATGATGTTCAAGCCGAATTAGTGGTGAATCACGGCGATGAGCTAATCGGTGATTATCAGGCTGCTGCGACCATCATCGCTCCGCTTATCTTTGGGGAGCAAACGTTGGGAGCTATATCATTAAGCTCCACCCACCGTTATGCTTTCACCGAAACCGATTTGCAGTTATTGGTCAGCTTTGCTGCCATGGCAACCACTGCCATCAATAATGCACAATTACATGCCGCGGTTCAGAAACAAGCCGTAACCGATATCTTGACCAAGGTTTATAACCGCCGCGGGCTATTCGAATTGGCGCAGCGGGAAGTAGTGCGCGCTCATCGTTTTGGACGCCCATTGAGTGCTATGCTCCTGGATATCGATTTATTCAAAAACATCAATGACACATACGGACACCTAACGGGCGATATGATCCTGGCTGGGGTTAGTGCAGAATTTATTAGGCAGTTGCGCCAGGTAGATCTGCTTGGCAGATATGGCGGAGATGAATTTATTGCTTTATTACCCGAAACCGAGCTGGCTCAAGCTATTCAAATCGCCGAAAGGTTACGAAAATCGGTGTCCGAGTTAAAATTCAACACTTCGAGCGGGCAGGTTAGAGTCACCGTCAGCGTTGGGGTTGCAGTCTTGGAAAAAGACGATAATCTGGAAACACTGATTAAAAAGGCTGATAAAGCCTTATACCGTGCCAAAGAAGTAGGGCGCAACAACGTAGGGGATTGATGAGTAGTATCTAAAAAGGATATCTAAACATGAAAAATCGTACGCTATTAATGATTCCTGGTCCCATTGAATTCGAACCGGCTGTTCTGTCAGCTTTGGGTGCACCCACTACCAGCCATACGGCGGCAAATTTCATCGAGGCTTTTGGACAGGCTCTGGAACGGCTGCGCCAGGTATTATTAAGCGAAGACGGTCAGCCTTTTGTTCTGGCAGGTTCAGGCACTTTAGCCATGGATGCTGTGGGAGCAAATCTAATCGAGCCCGGAGACCGTGCTTTGGTGATCAATACCGGATATTTTGGCGACCGGTATACAGCGTTGTTAACCCGCTATGGCGCCCAGGTGACTCAGCTTGCAGCACCGGTTGGCGGACGGCCTTCATTGGATGAAATCGAAGACGCTTTGAAGATATCTGCTTTCAAATTGGTCACTCTCACCCATGTGGATACTTCGACCGGCGTCATCACGGATGTACGCGGCGTGGCTGATTTGGCGAAGCGTTATGGTGCGTTGAGTGTGGTCGATGGGGTTTGCTCGGTAGCCGGTGAAGAACTGCGCATGTCTGCCTGGGGTGTGGATGTCGTCCTAACAGCTTCGCAAAAGGCGGTCGGGGTACCGCCGGGATTGGCATTGTTTGTAGTTAGCCCTCGGACTTTGCAAGTATTCAAAAACAGAAAAACCCCGGTGGGTAATTATTACACGGATTGGACTCATTGGTTGCCTATCATGCAGGCTTATGAAGCTCGCAAGTCTTCTTACTTTGCTACGCCGGCAGTCAATTTAATATGGGCGCTTAATGTCAGCCTGGGTCAGATACTGGAAGAAGGGCTGCAAACCCGCTTCGAACGCCACCGCGCCTTGAGCGCAGCTTGCAAGGCGGGAGCAGCAGCGCTGGGTCTGAGCCAGGTGCCGCAAAAGCCGGAATGGGCAGCTAACACCATGACGGCATTACGATACCCGGCGGGTGTCGATGGTGGTGAATTTTTGATGCGAGCTGCTAAAGCCGGCGTCTATTTAGCCGGAGGACTTCACCCCGCCATTAAAAACGAATATTTCCGCATTGGGCATATGGGCGCCACAAAAATAGGCGATGTATTAGCGACGATAGGTGCGGTTGAAGTGGCTTTGGTTCAAAGCGATTATCGCATTGAACTTGGGTCTGGAGTATCGGCAGCCCAAAAAGCTTTCTTATAAACGAGGATGCCGTTTGGCATAATTGAAATAAGTAATATTTATGAGCTATTCATTTTATTCTGAAAAATCCAATCGTTATGATTTCGAATTGTCGCATGCAGCTTACCGGTTAGTGCGCCGAATTCGACCTATCGAGAAGGGCCATCAGGTCTTGATCACCGCCGATAGCGCCTCTGATATGCGCGTGGTGGAAGCCACGGCAGCAGCCGTATTCGCTGTAGGTGGTCTTCCTACTGTGGTGATGTATCCTTCTTTATTCGATGACGAACAAATAATCTCTGAACCTTTAGTGGGGGCAGCTTCTAAGGCAGAAGTGTGGTTCGATTTTGCTGTGTCTTATCGACAGTATTCATCAGCTCAACAAGCAGCCCTCTTGAATGGATGCATTTATTTTCGATTGACTGGTATGGATGCCGATATGATGGTACGCACCATTGGTCAAACCGATTGTAAGCTGTTGCGCCAAATGGGAACCTGGTTGTATACCCAATCTCAAGCGGCCGAAACAGTGCGCGTGGAAACACCAGCCGGTACTTGCTTATCGATGTCGATCAATAAAGCCGGCGATCCTTATTGGGAGCCGCCTCCGGAAATCGGGGGTTATTCTCAGGTGCTCAGCGGTCAATCGGGGTTTCTAATCTACCGCGA
>JBDKUB010000027.1:0-4726 GCA_039679915.1 Anaerolineaceae bacterium | reverse complement strand
CATAGAATATCGGACTTATTATCTTCCAACCAGATATGGGGACCACACACAGGACAAGCAATAGGCTGGGCATGAAAACGACGGTCTAATGGATTCTCGTATTCGGCTTTACATTCAGGACACATCTCAAAGCCAGCCATGGTGGTGTTAATTCGGTCATAAGGTATATCTTTGATGATCGTAAATCGAGGACCGCAATTTGTGCAGTTAATGAAAGGGTAAAGATATCTTCGATCACCAGGATCGAATAATTCCGAGAGACAATCGGGGCAAATGCTGATATCGGGCGAAATAGGCTGAAACGATTCGGGCGAGGCTTCAGAATGAAATATCTTAAAATCAGTATATCCTTTTGGGGAAATATACACCATTTTTATATCATCGATTACAGCGAGGGGAGGCGCTTCGCAGGGGATCGAATTATAAAACTCATCTATCGATTTTTCAGAGCCTTCAATTTCGATCTCGACGCCGCCCGATGTATTTCTTACCCATCCTTTTAATGATAATTTCAAAGCCAGATTATAGATAAACGGTCGGAATCCTACTCCTTGTACAATACCGGTGATGAAAAATTTTGCGCTTTTAACCATTATATTCAACAATAATAAGAGATTATTTGAGAATTTGAGTTTTAATCCAATTAACCCATTGGTCTAAGCCTTCTTTTGTTCGGCAAGAGAGGGGGAATGTGATTAAACCGGGATTTAATATTTCTACGCCCTTGTAAAAATAAGGCATATCGAATGTTGTGTAGGGCAGCAGATCGATTTTATTCAAGACGAGCGCTTGAATCCCTCGATACATACCTGGATACTTATAGGGTTTATCATCCCCCTCAGGAATAGAGGCAATCAGCACATTTTTATGAGTACCTAATTTAAAACTTGCTGGGCATACCAGATTGCCTACATTTTCAACAATTAATAAATCGACCTCGTTCAATGGAATTTTTTGTAAAGCATTTTGGATCATTACCGCATCGAGATGACAATCTCCACCCGTATTCACTTGAACCGCAATAGCGCCGGCGGCAGCCGCCCGATCTGCATCTAGACTGGTGTCGATATCTCCGTCGATGACTGCAATACGAATCTCGGGGGATAAAAGTTTTATCGTATGTTCGATTAACGAAGTTTTTCCTGCGCCAGGAGATGCCATAATATTTAGCGAAAAGACATTAGCTTTGTCAAGCTGGCTTTGGTTTTCAGCAGCTAATCGGTCATTGGCGTTCAATATATTTTCTACGATGGTTACACGTTTTTCCATAAATCTACCTTTTGATTATCCAATTGATGATAGTCTTGTTTGGCAATAATTAATAATTAATGATCGATATCAATAGCTTCGAGATAGAATTCATCTCCAGCAATTATTTGAACATTATGACTATTGCAATGAGGGCACGAGAATTCCGATTCGGATAGAAGATATTCAGTGGTGCATTCTTGGCAGCGGAGCTTTGCGGGTATTCTCTTGAAATGTAAACAGGCATCCTTTGCTATCGTATTATCTGAAATAATATTCCAGTAAAATTGGACCGAGTCATCGACAATCGTTGATAAATCTCCAATAACCAAATAGATATCAATGATCTTTTTTGCGTTGTTTTCCCTGGCATAGCGAAGAGATATATCTAGAATATTTTCAGTAACGGACAATTCATGCATTCTTGAAACCTTAATGGCATAAAATTAATCGATAAAATGAAGTTAGGCAAGTGAGAGAAGTCACCCCGAAATCATACCATTATTCTCAAAATTAGAATTATTGAAGTGGTATGCCGTAAAAATAAATCGACTTGTGAATAAACCATGATTATAAGATAGAATCTAACCGAGGATATTCAACGTTGGCATGAGTGAACTATTGATCATTGTGGGTGGTGGACTGGCTGGCTGTGAAGCAGCCTGGCAGGCAGCGGAAAACGGCATATCTGTGCAGTTATATGAGATGCGCCCTATGCTCTCTACTGGAGCACATCGAACAGATAAACTAGCAGAACTGGTCTGTTCGAACTCCTTAGGGTCTAAATTAAAAGACCGCGCCTCAGGGATAATAATGGAAGAATTGAGGCTGCTCAACAGCCTATTGCTAAATTGCGCCGAAAAGACCGTCGTACCCGCCGGGGATGCTTTAGCCGTAGATCGAGAGGCATTCAGTCAGATGGTGACTGAGATAATCGAAAAACACCCCAGAATTCGTGTGATCCGCGAGGAAATCAGTGAAATCCCAGAAGGGAATGTCATTATGGCTACCGGTCCCCTCACATCACCACGTCTTTCTAATTCGATAAAATGACTCATTGGTGAAAACCAATTGTATTTTTATGATGCAATTGCCCCGCTTGTTTATTATGATTCTATAAACATGGATATTGCCTTTCGAGGTTCCAGGCGTCACACTTTAGATAGCAATGATGATTACATCAATTGTCCATTTACCGAAGACGAATATCATGAATTTATCAAGGCATTGGTCGATGGTGAAAGGGTTGGGCTAAAAAAATTCGAGACCGATGTGGAACATGGTGTGAAGGCAGGAGAAGGAAAATATTTTGAAGGATGTCTGCCGGTAGAGATTATAGCTAAACGCAGCGAAATGGCGCTTGCCTATGGGCCGATGCGACCAGTTGGATTGGTAGATCCACAAACTAATAAAAAGCCCTATGCGGTTGTACAATTACGGCAGGATAATTTCGCTAAAACCGTTTACAACATTGTCGGATTTCAAACTAATTTAAAAATTGCTGAACAAAAAAGAATATTTCGAATGATACCGGGGTTAGAAAGGGTAGAATTTGCAAGATTCGGTCAAATGCATCGCAATATGTTTATTTATTCACCCGGTCATCTTTTACCAACCTTGCAATATAAAGAAAGAAAAAATCTATTCTTTGCCGGTCAGCTCATTGGTGTCGAAGGTTATTTAGGGAATATTGCGGCTGGCTTATTGGCAGGAATTAACGCTGCCCGACAAATCAAAGGTCAGGAGCTCATCATACTGCCCAATACAACGATGTTGGGGGCTTTAATCGGATATGTAACGCAAGCGAGAGAGGAGGGGATGTTTCAGCCAATGAAAGCCAACCTGGGGTTATTGCCGCCATTAGGTGAACAAAAAATAAGAGGGAGGAAAATACGTGGCAACTTATATCAAAAGAGATCTGAAAAAGAAATAATGGAAATACAAAAAGAATCGATAATTTAATATGCGCATAGTCATTAACACTAAATTAAATAAACTAATAACCTTCTTCATTCTACTCTTATCATTAATAATATTACTTGCATATTTCAAAAATCAACAAAAAGTTACTTCTAATCAGTACAAATTCGATGGAGAAAAAGCATTAGAAGGAATTGAATATCAAGTAAATCTTGGGTCTAGAGTCACAGGCAGTTCTGCTCATGCAGAAGTAATTAATTGGATAGTCGAGGAATTAAATACAAATAATTGGGAGGCAGAAATAAATTCTTCAGAAAACAATGGCATTCTCATTAAAAATATAGTGGGGAAAAAAGGGAATGGAAAACCCTGGATTATTATTGGAGCCCAGTATGATTCGAGAATGTATGCCGATCAAGATAAAGAACCATCTAATCGAAATTTGCCTGTACCAGGTGCCAATGATGGAGCATCAGGTGTCGCTATTTTGCTTGAGCTATCACGCCTGATCGATAATGATTTTATGCAAAAGAGCTGGGCAAAAGAAATTTGGTTAGTCTTTTTTGATGCTGAAGATAATGGCAATATCCCTGGTTGGGATTGGATTATGGGATCAGATAGCTTTGCAGAAAATTTACAAGAGACCCCTAATTTAGTCGTCATACTCGATATGGTAGGGGATGCTGATTTGAATATATTTATGGAATCCAATTCAAATAGGATGTATACGGAAGAAATTTGGAGAGCAGCAGCGGACTTAGGGTACGATAATTATTTCATACCGGAAATCAAATATAATATCATCGATGATCACATACCTTTTATTCATAAAGGTATTCCGGCAATTGATATAATCGATTTCGATTATCCTTATTGGCATACAACAGCAGATACACTTGATAAAGTATCGGCAGAGAGCATGATGATTGTAGGCAACACTTTGATATCCTGGTTGACTAATGCTCAACATCCCCAGGAATAAGAATCTATAAATCAGGAGTTTTATGGCAAAAAAATCACCCGAGCCAACATCACGGCCAAAAGAGAGAGCTTTTTTAATAGGAATTGAAATATATGGAAAGCAGCAATTACTTTCAGCGGAGGATTCTTTAACCGAGTTAGCTTTATTAGCCAAAACAGCCGGATTGGATGTGGTCGGTCAAGATATTCAAAAATTGGATCGTCCCAATCCAAATACTTTTATTGGGTCTGGAAAAGTAGAAGAAATTCAAGCTTTACTCCACGAGCTTCAGGCAGATGTCGTACTGTTCGATGAAGAATTATCACCCAGGCATTTGAGAGAATTAGAAGAAAAATGGGGATATCCTATTCGTGTCATAGATAGAACGGCGTTAATTTTGGATATTTTCGCCCAACATGCTGCTACTCGTGAAGGGGCACTGCAAGTTGAATTAGCGCAATATGAATATCGGTTACCGAGATTAACCCGTGCCTGGACACACCTGTCTCGACAAGCAGGTGGGGGAGGCGGTAGAAGTGGGGGTGTTGGGGGAGTTGGATTAAGAGGTCCTGGAGAAACTCAATTAGAAGTCGATCG
>JBDKUB010000280.1:0-3074 GCA_039679915.1 Anaerolineaceae bacterium | reverse complement strand
GGTGAAAAGCTTCTTCTTCTCCTAAGGAGTAATATAAAGCGAAATCCTTATCGGGGCGAACTTTTTCTTCCTCATATCCGGCAATCAGGTGATTATCGTCGATTCGATCGATATCGATATGATGGGTCGGTGAGTATGCCGCTCTGATTGGATGTTTCGATTGAATTTCCACATTTACAGATACACTATCCAATTCCCATAGTGAAAATTTTTCAGTATTCAAAGGATAGGTATAGCGCACCAAGCCATTCTCGGAAGCCAATACCTGCGAATATTCCAATTCGATCTTTCGCTCTTCTTGGGGTGGGATGGGAAATATGTGCGCTTGAACCGCCCCCTGACCGACATATTCTAATAAGGCTGGGTCTTTTAAATTCCGAACGATTTCCTCGTATTTCTGGCGGGCAGCATTGGCTTCTAAGATCTCACCCTCTACCGGTTTGCCATCGATCCAAAGTGTGAATGAAGTGACTGTAGCACCAACCGGCAGCGGAAACACATAAGTCCCTTCCACTGAAAAATCATTGGGATTATAGAATGTCTGATCGACATGCGTCACAGCCACTTGATCGACGATTTGCACCTGAACATGGTGATAGCGGACTGCCAATTGGCGGATGGGAGTTGTCGGTGGACAGGGTATATGACCAGGGCATGGAGGAATGGGACACCCTTCTGGTGAACATGGAGGCGGTTTAGGGATGATGATGCCATCTGCCAGCGCAGCCTTAGGAAAAATAAGCATAAGCGATAGAATAAAGAAACCCAAAATGAAAAAATGAATTCGTTTCATGGCTGCCTCCAGATAAATTTCCTATTAATGGACTGAATATTTTCTGTCATTATGAGTAAATCTAGTACACAAGCACTTTTCTCGCTGGATGAAACCGCCAAGTTTCTTGATAGCATTTTCTCTTATCTCGTCATGCCGAGGAGCGCTCTTACCGACGAAGCCATCTTTCGAAGATCTGAGGATTGCTTCGTAACCTTCTGCCAGTCGCAATGACGGGATTCTCTTTCGTCATGATGACCGCTTCTTTACCAGAATGAAACAAGCTAGTTTCTTAGGAGTCGATTTCAAACTTTAATCCTTTCGAATATCCTGAATCAAAGACGAGGTAAATCCATAAAAAGTTCCAATGGTATAATCACGTGGCATTTTTATTACACTTAATATAGGGTCATTAAAACAATGTTAGATAAGATTGCTGGGATTGAACAACGCTTCGATGAGTTGAACAAATTATTGGTCGAGGTCGGAAGCGACTATCAAAAAGCAGCCGAATTGAATATCGAGCGTTCTGAAATCGAACCCATCGTAACCAAAGCGGCTGAATATCGCGAAAAAATCCGCCGCTTAGAAGAAGCTCGAGAATTGGAAAATAGCAGCGACGATGAACTGCAAGCATTAGCCCAAAGTGAAATTGCTGAATTAGAGCCTCAAATCATAAGTTTGGAAAGGCAATTGAAAAGCATGTTATTGCCTTCCGATAGGCGTGATAGCCGAAACGTGATTATGGAAATCCGTGCCGGTACGGGTGGTGATGAAGCTGCCCTTTTTGCTGCAGATTTATTCCGAATGTACAGCCGCTACGCAGAGAAACATAATTGGAGCATCGAGGTGCTTTCGACCAATGAAATCGGCATAGGTGGTTATAAAGAAATCATATTCATGATCAAAGGGAAGGGCGCCTATTCAAAATTGAAATATGAATCAGGCGTGCACCGTGTCCAGCGCATTCCGGTGACCGAATCTTCAGGGCGCATCCATACTTCCACAGCTACCGTAGCAGTATTAGCCGAAGTGGATGAAGTCGAAGTGCATATCCCTGAGAGCGATATTCGCGTGGATGTGTATAAATCAGCCGGCGCCGGCGGACAAAACGTACAGAAAAATGCGACCGCCATCCGCATTACCCACCTGCCAACCGGGATTGTCGTTCAATGTCAGGATGAGCGCTCACAATTACAAAATAAACTCCGTGCCATGAGCATCCTGCGCGCAAGATTATATGAAATCGAAGAGGAAAAGCAGCGTCAAGAAGTAGAAGCAACCCGTAGATCTCAGGTCGGCAGCGCTGAACGCGCCGAGAAAATCCGCACCTATAACTACCCCCAATCGCGGGTCACCGATCATCGCATCAACCAATCGTCATTCAATCTCCCGGCTGTCATGGAGGGAGATATCGATATATTTATCGATGAATTAGCAACCAGGGATGAAGCAGAACGTCTGGCAGCTATCGGATTATAGACATTCGATTATTTTGTGCTGTTCGATGAACCCTAGCACTGTAAATGAATTACTAGAGGGTATTAGCTCGAGGCTTGCCAATGTCAGCGAGACTCCACTTCTCGATGCTCAGGTTTTGATTGCCCATATTCTTGATAAACCTCGAACATGGGTTTTAGCTCACCCAGAAAGCTACCTGACGCCCCAAGAAACTGAACGTTTAGAGTGCTCTTTATCCCAAATCGAAAATGGCATACCCCTCCCTTATGTATTGGGTTCCTGGGAATTCTTTGGGCGTCGATTTCTTGTTACACCTGATGCGCTCATCCCCCGTCCCGAAACTGAATTGCTGGTCGAGAAAGCCTTATCTTGGTTATTCCTTCGCACGAAAAATCACCCGGATATAAATATCCTCAGTGCAGATGTCGGATGCGGCTCGGGTTGTATCGGCATCACGCTGGCAGCCAACTTTAACCCTATTCGGGTACTTGCCAGTGATATCTCCTTTTCAGCTCTGCGAGTTGCCTCACAAAACGCTTCCATTCATTCCGTGCACTCACGCCTGGATTTCGTTCGATGCCATCTGCTTCCATCCATTACACAAAAATTCGACCTCATCTGCGCCAATCTACCCTATATCCCAACTCACATCCTGCAATCGCTTGAGGTTCACAAAAAAGAACCAACCCTTGCACTGGATGGTGGACCGGATGGTCTCAAATTCATAAAACCTTTTCTTTCCCAGTCATCGAATAGTATAAAAGCGGATGGTCTCATCCTTTTGGAAATTGAATCCTCCCAGGGTAGCCATGTCTTGAAATTGGCTAGAGCTTTTTTCCCA